>JALRDT010000096.1 GCA_023262125.1 Candidatus Nanopelagicaceae bacterium
GCGGCGTGATCTTTCTGGACGAGATCGGCGAAATGCCTGCCGGGCAGCAGGCCAAGCTCCTGCGCGTGATCGAGGAGCGCCGTGTGCGGGCCCTGGGATCGAACCGGGAAGTCGCCCTCGACATCAAGATCGTGGCGGCGACCAACGCGGATCTCTGGGAGCGCGTGAGGGAGGGCAGCTTCCGGGAAGACCTCTACTACCGCCTCAATGTTTTCCGTCTGCACCTGCTCCCTTTGCGGGAAAGGCCCGCGGATATCGCCCCCATCACGCGCTACTTGGTGTCAGACTACCTCCAGCGCTACGAGCTGACGCTGGACCCTGCCCGGATTGCGGCTGCGTTGGAGGGGCCATGCGCCACGTATGCCTTCCCGGGAAACGTGAGGGAACTGGAAAACTTCGTGGAGCGTACTGTTGTGAGCGCTGCCCGTTTGGGCGACGGTCCGGCACTGGCGGCGGCGCTCTCTCAAGATTTCTATGATGTGCTTTCGTAACTCTTCTTCCGCTGGCATTGGCAGGCCTAATGCGAGGGCAGAATTGAGAGCTCGACGCATATGTTGCGCCAAAGCTATCGGAGCTCCGTTGAGTGTCTTAATTGTTTCAAATATCCCCGACGTTTTAGGGAATCCATAACCGTCTAAATCAATAGTCATCGAGTGAACCTCCGGCGATGGAGATGAGCTTGCGTGCTTTTAATTGCGTCTCTTCCCATTCAAGGATGGGATCACTCCCCCATGTAATTCCAGCCCCAGTTCCAAATCTGATTGTGTTATCTGTTAAGCGCCATGTTGTCGCAAAAGAATTTGCAAAGGAGATTGCAGAGCTCTACCAGGATTGATCTGGCGAGAGATTTACATGATTCATTAGCCCAGGAGTTAGTAGCAATCGGCTATAAGTTAGATTTACTTATAGCCGACTTGCCATTTAGTAGCCGCGCTAAGACCAGAGAAATTAGAGATTTAGTTTCTGCCGCTACAGACCAAGTCCGTAAAGAACTATTTGCTCTAAGAGCAATTGCTGGAAATCCTATAACTCAAATAAATAGATCCGCTGCTCCACTCTCACTCGATATACAGGGAGATCCATCTACCCTAGATTCAAGAAAATTACGGATCGTCAATGAATTAGTACTAAATGCTGCCAGCCATTCAAAAGGGCGCAAAATTAGATTAGAGATTACGGATCACTCTTTAATCGTTTCCGACGATGGAATTGGGTTATTCGGTATCTCTGAATTGGTCGATGAATTAGGCGCCCAACTTGAGATTTCTTCTACCAAAGCGGGCACAAAAGTGGAGATACATTTCCCATGAAACTATTAATAGTAGATGATCATCAAATCGTGCGTGAGGGCATTGCAAATATTGCCAAACGAGAAGGAATTGAAGTAGTTGGCGAGGCGCAAAATAAAGAAGAGGCAATTGCGCTTATTGCAGCAACTACACCAGATGTTGTAACAGTAGATCTATCTTTACCAGATGGCAGCGGTTTAGAGATTGTCAGATTTGCTCGTCGTAATGATCAAAAAATTGGAATAGTGGTTATTTCAATACTGGATGATGATTCAAATTTAATTGCTTGCATGAACGCCGGAGCAAGTGGTTTTGTTTCAAAGACTGCAAATCTTGAAGATATTCTTAGCGCCATTTGTAGCGCTCATCGATCTCCCCTTTCATTTACTAGTAGAGGGCTAATTAGAGCAGTCAATTCCAGAGTGTTTAGAGGCACATTGACTCCTAGAGAGATTGAAATTCTCTCTAAATTATCATCTGGATTAAAAGGTGAAGAACTAGCAGGAGAGCTATTCATTACTGAATCAACTTTAAAAACTCACCTTGGATCGATTTATCGGAAGTTACAAGTAAGAAATAGATCAGGTGCGGTCTCAGAAGGAAAGCGCCGTGGCTTAATCGCTAATTAATTTAATAAATTTGTTTGCCCAGATCTGCCAATCCCACTGTTCGACAGCCCATTTTCGACCTGCTTGTCCCATGGCTTTACGGTCAGTTTCCAATAATTTAATCAAGCCTGCTGCAACTTCATCTGTATCCCTACCATTTACTACTAACCCGGTTAAGCCAGGAGCTACCGCATCGGGTGCACCACCAGAATCACCGGCTAACACTGGCAGAGCGCAGGCGCTTGCTTCTAAATAGACAATTCCAAGACCTTCAACTTCTAACCCAGCCATTCTGGAACGAGATGGCATGGCAAAAATATCTCCTACGCAAATGTATTTAGTTAAATCTTCATGTTGAACGCGACCAGTAAATGAAACATGGTTTTGTAAGGAACGTTCTGCTATCAAATTATCTAATGCTTTTCGATATGAACCAGTTCCGACAAATAGTAAATGAGCCTTTGGATGGCTTTTCAAAACCCGAGGAAGCGCTTTGATTAATTGATCTTGCCCTTTGCGTGGCACCAATCTTCCGACTGAAACAATTACCTCTTTCTCAGTTAAACCCAATTCAGATCTCAACTTTGTTGCATCAATTGGTTTGAAAACTTGGGTATCAATTCCGGGGGAAATTTGCACCATGGCATTTTTTGCGCGCGTTGTTAATGGCTTTGATATCTGAGATTTTGTATAGGAGCCAAGGTAAGTCAAATGATCGACTGAATTACCTATCAAACGCATCAATAAATTAAACAGCGGAACTTTTGCCCACCAGACCTCATGACCATGTGTAATAGCAATTTTTTTAGGGACATTTAGGAACTTACTCATTAGAGCAAGCGGCGCAGCCGCTCCGAATACCAAAGCTTGAGGATGTTCCGCATTAATAACATTTCTCACGGCCATTATTACACGTGGAGTCGGAAGCAACATCTTGGATTTATCTCTAATTACTTTTACGCCAAAATCCTCCAACCATTTTGCGTCATATGTAGCGGTATCGCCTTGTTGAGATGTGTAAACAATCACCGAATCCTTTGGAAGTCGTTCCACTAATCCGTGAATAAAAGTTTCGATGCCGCCTGCACGTGGCCCAAAATCATTTGTCACAAAAAGTGTCGCGAATGGCTTTGATTGCATGTTTCTACCCTACTATTTCGCCGTGCACACAGTCGCCACATTGGTTATGGGTCAGGATGGTTCTACCTCAAAAGATGGCTCCTCTGCAGGGGTTTCCACCAATACAGATCGTGAGCGATTCTTAAAGCGTCGCAGAGAATTCGATTGCATCATCATCGGAGGAAATACAGCTCGCGCAGAGCGATATGCAATTACTCCTTGCCCACTAATTGTTATTTCTAGACATAAATCAAATGTATTACTCACAAATCCAAATGCGGTTTGGTGGAATCTTGATCCCGAAGAGGCTCTTATAAAAGCTAAACGAGAATTTGGTCCAGATGTTCTGATTGAAGCTGGTCCATCACTATTACTAGAATACTTAAAAGCTGGATTGGTAGATCAGTTGGAAATTTCAATAACCCCAATTACCGGCGGAGATCATCTTATTGATTTAAATGAAGCCCTTCGTGGTTTCGAAATAACTGAAGACAAGCAAGTTGAAGAGACTCGCTTTGTTACTGCTAAAAAGCGCTAATTAGAGCAACGCCTATTACGGCTGCGATGCCACCGATGTATTGAGCTTTATGTAATCGTTCATGCAAAATAAAAAATGCAAGCAAAACTGTAAATACTGGATATAAGGCGCCGAGAACCATACTGATAGCAACTGGTCCAATATTTACAGCAAGTCCAAGAGCGGCATTTGCTGCAAAGTCAGCAATACCTACGAAAATTAATGAAGGCAAATTTTTGCGGCCAAGTCCGCCAAAGCCCTTTTTTCGAATTGCAATTGCAATAGTTACAAATGCAGTAGCAATTCTCATGCAGACCATTGTCAAAATAGGCGCTTCAGCTGCACCAATTGCCATAAAGGTAAGTGCACTTCCAAAACCTAATGCAGCCCCGCCTGCAAGCAGTAATGGCTTTAATGAAACTCCTTGTGAAAATTCTGGACCACTTGTTAAAAATCCACCAACAATTGCCAAGGCACATCCGATTGCAGTTAACGTGCTCATGGTCTCTCCGCCAATTAACGCCACAGACATTGGAATCAAAACCGATAATGAACTAATTGGTGAAACCACACCCATGCGTCCAGTTGATAAACCGGCATAAAGACAGATCAAACCGATATAACCAAGTAATCCAGCTGCTGCACCAGCAAAGAAGATCTTTGCAGTAACTTGTGTTTCTCCAACTGCAATTGTTAAGGCAAAACCAAAAACCAAGCTAATTAATTGGGTGGCACCTAAAACACTAATTGCTGGATAGCGTTTTGAGATTCTGCCACCTTCAAAATCCGAAGAACCCCAAAGAGCCGCAGATAACAATGCTAATAGGCTCGCCATGCGGAGAACTTATCTCATATATCCCTAATTTTCCCCATTGGTTTGAGAAAATTGGGGCATGAATGAAGAGCAATTTAATCAAGCCATCGCCCTTCTTTCGAATTTCAAGCCACGAGTTGAAATCACTTTAGATGAAATTCCAGCACCACAAAAATTAGCGAAGTTTGCTTATGCACTAAGCGCCGATGTATCAAATGGCTTAATTGGTGATGCTGAGGCCGAACTTGCAAATGGCAGATTCGTAATTTTGCACGAACCGGGTGGTCAAGACACTTGGGAAGGTGAATACCGTTGCGTTACTTTTTTAAATGCGGATTTAGAAACTACTGAAGCTGAAGATCCATCACTTCCAGAACATGGTTGGACATGGTTAATGAAAGCTTTGGAAGATAATGGTTGCCAATATGCAGCACCTAGTGGCACCGTCACTAGAGCGATTAGCCATTCTTTTGGAAAACTATCAACTGCTTCCGATGGTGGCGAAATTGAGATTAGAGCATCCTGGAGTCCCATAATTTCAAAACCTGAAGATCTAGTCGGACATTTAGAAGCTTGGTGCAATCTGCTGGCAGAGATTTCATATCTCCAACCAATCCCAGAGGGAGTTGCAAGTTTTAGAAGATGAGTGAGGCGGAGGTAGTAATAACACCGCTTCTCTCCCCAGCAGGTGGCGTTCCAGAAATTATTGAAAGTGATGCGGCTTTAAAGAGCGCCATCGCGAAATTAGCTTCAGGAAGTGGCCCAATTGCAGTTGATGCTGAGAGAGCAAGTGGTTACAGATATTCAGCTCGCGCCTATTTAATTCAAATTAAGCGAAATAGAGATATCTTCTTAATTGACCCGATTCCTTTTACGCAAGCTAATTCGCCGCTAATTAAAGAGCTAAACAAGGTAATTCAAAGTGATGAAGTGATTCTTCATGCCTCTACTCAAGATCTACCCTGCTTGCGTGAATGGGGCTTAAATCCCCTAAAATTATTTGATACTGAATTAGGTGCAAGACTTGCTGGTTTACCAAGAGTTGGTCTTGGCGCATTGGTAGAACATTTTTTCCAACAATCACTTGCGAAAGAGCACTCTGCCGTTGATTGGTCTTTGCGTCCGCTAAACAAAGAGTGGATCAATTACGCAGCACTTGATGTCGAATTACTAATTGAAATTCGCGAAGATATTGCAAAGCTCTTACAAGATAATGGAAAACTAGATTGGGCGCTATCAGAATTTCAGAGCATCCTTGCTGCGCCACCTGCTGCCCCAAGAGAAGACCCTTGGCGCAGAACTTCTGGAATGCATAAAATCAGAAAACGTGAACATTTAGCAGTTGTTAGAGAGCTCTGGCTTGCAAGAGATGCAATCGCCTCAAAAGCAGATGTCGCCCCAGGTCGTTTACTTTCAGATAATGCGATCACTGAATTGGCAGTTCATTCACCACTTACAACTAAAGCTTTTCAGAAAACTTTAAAACCAATTGGGCTTCGACCACGTTGGATGGAAAATGTAAATGTTTGGATTGATGCAATCACCAAGGCGCAAAGTGTCGAATTGCCTCAAATGCGTTTAAGCGGTGATGGCATGCCGCCGATAAAGCAATGGCGCGAGAAATTTCCAGAACGTTATGCCCCACTTACACATGCGCGTGAAGCAGTTAATCAGCGAGCGCTTGAATTAAATATGCCGGCTGAGAATTTAATTACGCCAGAATTTGTTAGAAGAGTTTGTTGGGATCAGACCCGCCCTGAACTCTCTGTTGTAACTGAGAAGCTTTTAAAACTTGGCGCTAGAAGTTGGCAGATCGAACAGGTCGCGCCCCTTTTAACCCATGCTTTGACTCAGATCGAGCCGCTACCTGAGCCGCTCCAGGAGCTTGCGAGCGCGGAAGAGCCTTAAAAAAGAGTGACGAATTACGCAACGAAAAAGTTGCGTAATTGAAAAGCACGATATAGAGTTTGGCTCATGCTAAATACCTTTGTGATCGCGCTTCGTGAGGGCCTAGAGGCGAGCCTAATTATCGGCATTTTGATGGCCTACCTTGTTAAAAGCGGTCGTAGCCACCAAGCTCGTTCAATCTGGGTTGGTACAGGTTTAGCAGTCGTACTCTCATTGGCCTTTGGCGCCATCCTCTCCTTTACCAGCGCGACTCTTACTGACGAGCAAGAGGAGCTATTTGCAGGTCTGACTGGCTTAGCCGCGGTTGGCTTAGTTACCTGGATGATCTTCTGGATGAAGTCTGCCTCTAAATCAATCCGCAAAGAACTTGAAGATCGCGCATCAAGCGCACTTAGCGCTAGCGGTTTAGCGATTGCAGCATTCGTAGCGGTAATCCGCGAAGGTCTTGAGACCTCTCTATTTTTATACACCACATTCCGCTCAGGTACCGATGCATTTACCGGCACAGTCGGCTTAGTTCTGGGGCTAATTACTGCAATCGGTCTTGGCTACGGAATCTATCGTGGTGCAATTCGATTTAATCTTTCAAAGTTCTTTGCTATCTCAGGTATCGCTCTGATCTTGGTTGCAGGCAATGTACTTGATTACTCACTTCATGAGCTATCTGAAGTTGGCCTCTTCCCAGAGGGCGCTGCGGGTCGCTTAACTGCGCTCTTCTATGTTCTTGTAACTATGCCGCCATTTATCCGCGACCTAGTTCAAAAGAGCCGCCCAAAGAGCGAAGTGCAAGCTTAAGCGGCCTAATAGCCAAAATCTCTACTCGCGGGTAACCTGTCGGTATGCCTGTTGTATTAGTAGATGCAGTTCGTACTCCATTTGGAAAAGCCGGTTCTTTATATAACGGAACTCGAGCTGATGATTTAGTAATCCGCGCAATTCGCGGCCTATTAGAACGTAATCCGAAATTAAATCCAGCTGATATCGATGATGTCGCAATCGCTGCTGCGACTCAAAGTGGTGATCAAGGTATGAATCTTGGTCGTAGCGCTTCTCTACTTGCTGGAATTCCAAATACTGTTCCAGGATATTCAGTTGATCGTTGGTGCGCTGGTGCGATGACATCTGTAACCACTCTTGCAGGTGCAATCAATATGGGAACTGCAAAGTTTGCAATTGCAGGCGGCGTTGAACATATGGGTAATCACCCAATCGGATCTTTAATGGATCCAAATCCACGTTTTATCGCAGAGAAGATGGTTGATCCAGATGCAATGTCGATGGGCGCAACTGCAGAGAGATTGCACGATAAATTTCCTGCAATTACAAAAGAGCGCGCAGAT
>JALRDT010000128.1 GCA_023262125.1 Candidatus Nanopelagicaceae bacterium
CATGTTGGCGATGATGGTGCCAACTGTTTGGCGTGGATTTAGTGATGCAAATGGATCCTGGAAAATCATCTGCATTTCGCGACGAAGTGGTTTCATCTTTGCAGGTGAATAGTTAGTGATGTCTTCGCCATTAAAGATGATCTTTCCATCAGTTGGTTCGTAAAGTTTTAAAATGGTGCGGCCAGCAGTAGTTTTACCGCAACCTGATTCGCCAACCAGACCAATTGTCTCACCTGGATTTACCTCTAAATCAATTCCATCTACTGCTTTTAATACTGCTTTCTTCTTATTAAAAGCTCCACCAGTTGTGGTATTGAAATACTTTTTTAAGCCCTCTAATTTGAGAATTGGTTCGGACATCTAGTTAACCGCCTCTCGAGCTTTTTTCAACTGTGACTCTTCTAGATGGCAACGTGAAAGGTGGCCCGCAACTTTCTCTTGTAGCACTGGCATCTTAGTCGCACATAGATTTCCGGAAACTTGGCTTGAATATTCGCATCGAGTACGGAACGAGCAGCCATCAGGTAAATTAATTAAAGATGGTGGTTGACCAGGAATCGCATGCAGACGTTGTTGCTTTCCAACTCTTGGTATCGATTGGAGCAAACCAATTGTGTATGGATGATCTGGTGAATAGAAAGCATCGTCAATCTTTGCTTGTTCCACAATTCGACCTGCATACATAACGTTGACGCGATCGGCAACCTCTGCGACCACTCCCAAATCGTGAGTAATCAAAATAACCGCCATATTAAATTCAATTTGTAAGTCGCGGATTAATTTAAGGATTTGAGCTTGAACAGTAACGTCCAAAGCAGTTGTTGGTTCGTCGGCAATTAAAAGTGATGGATTATTAATCAGCGCCATCGCAATCATTACACGCTGGCGCATACCGCCTGAGAATTGGTGCGGGAATTCAGTGACGCGCTTGGCGGCATTTGGGATTCCAACTAAATCAAGCATCTCTGTTGCGCGTTTAATGCCATCTGCTTTTGAGCCATCGTTATATAGTCGCCAAGCTTCTGAGAGCTGATCTCCGATTGAATAATATGGATGTAGCGCAGACATTGGATCCTGGAAGATCATCGCCATCTCTTTGCCGCGCATTCGGCGAACTACCTCTTCGTCTGCGGAAATCACATCAACTGGTCCAGATTCCAAATTAAGAATGGCAGAGCCAGTGATCTGTGCGGTTTTGCGGTTATGAAGACCCATAACTGCAAGTGATGAAACAGATTTACCTGAACCTGATTCTCCAACTACCGCAAGGGTTTCTCCGCGCGCTACCGAGAATGAGACTTCATTGGTAGCTCTGACTAAACCATCTTCGGTTGGGAAAGCTACATTTAAATTATTTACCTCAAGGAAATTTTTCACTGTACACGTACCCGAGGATCGATATACGCATAGGCAATATCAACAACTAAATTCATAATAACTACGAAAGATGCAGCCAAAATTGTTGTTGCGACAATTACCGGTAAATCATAATCTTGCAAAACTGCTCTAATTGATAAGCGACCAAGGCCAGGTAAGTTGTAGATACCTTCAGTGATAATCGCGCCACCTAAGAGGCCAGCAAAATCTAGACCTGCCAAAGTTACGATTGGAGCAAGCGCGGCACGTAAAGTGTGTTTACGTAAAATTACGCGCTCTGATAAACCTTTAGCGCGTGCTGTGCGAATGTAATCTTCGTTAGTTGTTTCCAAAACATTTGATCGTGTAAATCGGGTGTAGCTGGCTGCCGAAGCTAGCGCGAGCGTTGCCCAAGGGAAGATAAAAATATTAAACCATTTAAATGGATCATCTAAAGGTGAAACCCAACGTCCCATATCGAGTGGATTTAATAATCCAAATTGCAAAGCGACGAAGAGCAGAATTAAGAGTCCGCTAATAAAGGTAGGTAGAGAGGTTCCGACTAGTACGAATACTGTGGAGGCTCGATCTTGCCATTGACCTTTCTTTCTTGCCGCAACTACACCTAGTGAAATACCCATTGCTAACCAGAGTACGAATGCTCCGATTGCCAAACTAAAAGTTACTGGGAAAGCTTCTTTAATTAAATCTGTGACACATGCATGGCGATTAAATGAATAGCCAAATGCTGGTGCAGGACATTCAAATTTAGCGCTTCCTTCACCATATTCACGACCTGCTACTAATCCTTTAACAAAGCGACCATATTGAACATGAACAGGTACATCTAAACCTAAGCGATGGCGGTTAGCTTCAACCACAGCTGGGTAGCAAGCCTTACCACAAGTTAAACGTGCAGGATCCATAGGTAGAACTGAGAAGATCACGAAGACCGACATACTGACCAGAGTCAGAATGACAGCGGTCGCTGCCAGACGTCGGATTACATACTTCAACATTTTCTTTTTCCTTTGATCCCTTCTAAAACTATTTACAGTTATCTGTTACAGGTATCTGGACAGGTATTGCGGCGGCCATTACTGACCGCCGCAACCTGCAAATTCTAAATATTAAATATTTACGTTTTTACGTATTTAAATATTTAGATTTTTAACGTTGTTAGTTAACGTAGAGGCCACCGAAACCGAAGGTTCCCTGTGGCTACAGTAATAAACTCCGCCAACTTTAGAGCCCCATGAGAACTGGCCCTTTGAGAAGACTGGACGAATGATCCAGTACTGATCCATGACGTATTGTGCAAGTTCCTTCCACATTTTCGCCTGAGCAGC
>JALRDT010000061.1 GCA_023262125.1 Candidatus Nanopelagicaceae bacterium
GCGATTCAAGAGGGCATTCAAAACAATGGCTACCCACCATCGATCCGTGAGATCGGGGTAGCGGCAGGGCTCTCAAGCTCTGCATCGGTGCAGTATCAACTTAAGGCCCTCGAAGAGGCAGGCTTTATCCGCCGCGATGCATCCTTGGGCCGCGCCATTGAAGTGGTTGAAGGCGATTCCAATGTAATCGCAGACCGCTCCCGCCAGATTCCATTGGTAGGTCGAATTGCAGCTGGTGGACCGATCTTGGCGGAGCAGCACATCGAAGAGACCTTTCCGCTTCCAGAATCAATAGTCGGTAGCGGCGATTTATTTATGCTCAAAGTTGTCGGCGATTCAATGATCGAAGCTGCAATCTGCGATGGCGATTACGTTGTGATCCGCTCTCAGAAAACTTGCGAAAAGGGCGAAATTGTCGCGGCCATGATTGATGGAGAGGCGACAGTTAAGACTTTTACCCGTAAGGATGGCCATATCTGGTTAATGCCAGCTAACCCTGATTACCAGCCAATCAATGGCGATAACTGTGAAATTCTTGGCAAAGTAACCGCAGTACTTCGAAGCGTCCGCTAGAGTTTTTTTAAACAATAGCGCTCCTTTAATATTTTCCTATGACCACCGGAGTATTGAAAAAGGGAGCTTTAAAGAAAGCCCTCAAAATAACCCTTATTTCATCGCTCTTTTTGGCGCCTTTGCCGACTAATTCATCGGCAGCTACCAAGATAACTCCAGGAGCAAGTTGTAAAGTCTTAAATCAGAAAGCTACCTACCAGAATAAAATTTTCACTTGTATCAAGTCGGGAAAAAAATTAATTTGGAATAAAGGTGTTCAAGTAAAAAAGCAATCCCCAACACCAAAACCAACACCAGCAACGCCCACACCGACTCCCACACCGACTCCCACACCGACTACTGATTCAACTCAAACTCAAACTCCTTCTAAATCAGCAACTCCAACAGCTTCTAATCCGGGATACACCATGGCCCAAGTAAAGGCTAATAATTCAAGACAAAGTTGTTGGACGATTATTGATAATTATGTTTATGATCTAACTCGTTGGATTAATTCACATCCAGGTGGGGCTTCAGCTATTTTGTCTTTATGTGGTGTAGATGGAAGCGCTGCTTTTAATTCGCAACATGAAAATCAGAGCAAACCTGCAGTTCGATTAGATTCCTACAAGTTAGGCCCCTTGGCCAAATAGGACACATCGCGCTTTACGAATAGGCGCAATTTCCAGCGTCAAACCTGTGAAAACCTTGATAAATAAGGATTTTTACCCGATTTTTTTAGCCATTTTTCACTCACCGTTGTAGCCTTTACGTTCTATGCGCAAGTTGATTTCCCTAACTGCATCGGTAGCCCTAGCCGTGACGCTAGTTCCGAGCGCTACTGGCGCGCCTACTGCTGCGCAAGTTCAGAAACAAGTTAATGAACTTCGCGAAGAGGCGGCCGGAAAATATGAAGCTGCTAATGGAATTAAATATCAGATCTCAAAATTGCAGCGCGAATTAAATGGTTTAAAAGCCGGTGAAGCCGCAGCTAATGCCAAAGCAAATAAATTAAAGAGTGAAATTTCAAAGTTAGCCGTTGAGAATTACAAGAATGGCGGACTTGGCAACGGCTTGGAACTTTTGCTTTCAAGAGATCCTGCAAAATATTTATCTGATGCTGCGATGCTTGATGTTTTGGCACAAAGATATTCAACAAAACTTCGCCAATTACAGACTTACAGCCAAGGCTTACAATCAAGTCAACTAGTAGTCTCTGATCGCACTGCACAGTTAAAAGCTGCGCAAGCAAGATTAGAAAAGCAGGTGGCCTCTGCAAATGCGGCATTAAAGAAGGCTGAAAAGTTACTTGCTTCATTAAAGGCAGAGGAGCGCGCAAGACTTGCCGCGGCAGATGATGCTGAGCAAAAGAAAATTCTTGCTGAATCAAAGCGATTAGCTGCTCTATATGCAGGTGGTTCTACAAAGGGCGCTATTGCTTTGAAATATGCTCTTGATCAATTAGGTGATATTTATGTTTGGGCAGGCGCCGGACCGACTAAATGGGATTGCAGTGGCTTAACGATGCGCGCCTTCCAAAAGGCCGGTGTATCCATGCCTCACTTTGCAGCTGCCCAATTTAGATATGGCAAGAATGTGCCACGTAGCGCGCTCGCACCCGGTGATCTAGTTTTCTTTGGTCGTCCGATTAGCCATGTCGGTATTTACATGGGCAAGGGCAAGATGGTCCACGCACCTCGTCCTGGAAAGCGTGTTGAGATCGCAACGGCAATTCGCTTGGGCAGTAAGCCCTTTGTTGGCGCTAAACGCCTCTAATTAGCCGCTAGTTAGCTTCTAGCTCTAGGGTAAAAATACTCGCGCGTGTCGCGCAGGCTCAGGTGTTTTACAACCTTCAAGTCATGCTTTATGGTTCTCTCACTTACCCCAATATGTAGTGGTTCAAGGCAACAAAACTTCCATTAGTTGTGGTCATTGGAAGTTCAATACGCTAAGTTACCGCTTCCATCCAAGCAAGAGAGGAGACAGAAAGTGAATTGCCCATTTTGCAAACATGATGATTCACGTGTTGTCGACTCTCGCGTAGTTGAAGATGGTCTTCAGATACGCCGCCGCCGCGAATGCCCAGAGTGTGGCCAACGATTCTCAACCCAAGAGACCACCATTCTTAACGTAATCAAGCGTTCAGGAATCTCCGAACCATTTAGCCGCGCAAAGGTGATTAACGGCGTTCGCAAGGCCTGCCAAGGTCGCCCAGTATCAGAAGATGATCTAGCTCGTTTGGCATCTTGCGTAGAAGAGACCCTTCGCAAATCTGGCCAAGCAGATATCGAGGCGCATGAAGTTGGAATGGCGATACTTGCGCCACTAAAAGAATTAGATGCCGTGGCTTACCTACGATTTGCCTCGGTATATCGTAACTTTGCTTCCCTTGCTGACTTCGAAGGCGAAATTTCCCTGCTTCGAGAATTCCCAACAGCAGCTGCAACATTAGCTTCAAATGAAGAAAACAGTTCAGTAAAAAATTCAGCAATGAAATCCGTATCCCCACGCGGATAAATAAAAACTAAACACACTAGAGAAAGAGCACCAATGTCAGACACGGTCATCAATCGACCTACTAAAGGATCTTCTGTCAAAGATCTTTTCGCTCATAACACCAAAAAGGGCAAAGGCCTAAGTATTGAGCGCATTTACACCAACGAAGGTGTGCATCCATACGACGAAGTAAGTTGGGAACGTCGCGATGTTGTTCAACAAAATTGGAAGACCGGCGAGACCGTCTTCGAACAACGTGGGGTTGAGTTTCCAGATTTCTGGTCGATCAATGCATCGACCATCGTTACCACCAAATACTTCCGTGGCGCGGTAGGTCGCGAAGATCGCGAATGG
>JALRDT010000131.1 GCA_023262125.1 Candidatus Nanopelagicaceae bacterium
CCCAACCAAAATTGATCGTGTAATCGGTATTTTGAAGGCTTACACCACTCGCGTTGGTAGCGGACCATTTCCGACGGAGCTTTTTGATGAGGACGGAGAAGCGCTTCGTCGTATCGGTGGCGAAGTTGGTGTGACTACAGGGCGTAATCGCCGTTGCGGTTGGTTTGATGCGCCAATTGCGCGATATGCAACTCGTGTAAATGGTTTAACTGACTTTTTCTTAACAAAACTGGATGTTCTAACTGGCTGGGAGAAAATTCCAGTTTGCGTTGCCTATGAAGTAGATGGCAAGCGCGTAGAAGAAGTTCCAGCTTCACAATCGGATTTCCATCATGCAAAACCGATTTATGAATATTTAGATGGTTGGAAAGAAGATATTTCGAATTGTAAGAAGTTTGAAGATCTGCCAATCAATGCGCAGAAGTATGTGCAATATCTAGAGAAGATAAGCGGTGCTCCAATGTCGGCAATCGGTGTCGGGCCAGGGCGCGACCAGACCATCGTCGTGAAGGAATTTATCTAACGATGAAGGTACTGCTGATAGGAAGCGGCGGGCGTGAACACGCACTAGCCACAGGACTTTCAGCAGATAAATCTGTAACAGAACTACATGTTGCACCTGGCAATCCAGGAATTAAAGAAATTGCAGTTTTACATCCAATTTCAATTTCAGATAACCAAGCAATTGTTGACTTAGCGAAATCATTAGCGGTTGATTTGGTAGTTATCGGCCCAGAAATGCCGCTAGTAAATGGCGTTGCCGATGAATTGCGTGCGCAAGGAATTGCAGTCTTTGGCCCATCAAAAGCTGCTGCGCAACTTGAAGGATCAAAACATTTTGCCAAAGGCGTGATGCGTGACGCTGGAGTTCCAACTGCAAAATCATTTACATGTGAAACGCAGAAAGAGATTGAGAGAGCGCTCGATACTTTTGGCGCACCTTATGTTGTTAAAGATGATGGTTTAGCTGCCGGTAAAGGCGTAGTTGTCACTGAAGATCGAGAAATTGCTTTACAACATGCGCTCTCTTGCAAACGTGTGGTTATTGAAGAGTATTTAAAGGGGCCTGAAATCTCTCTCTTTGGTATTTCAGATGGCAAGAACATTTTGCCGATGCAACCAGCTCAAGATTTCAAACGTGCTTATGACCATGATGAGGGTCCAAATACTGGTGGCATGGGAGCATATTCACCACTTCCTTGGGCGCCAACAAATATTGTTGAAGATACTTACACTCAAGTTTTAGCGCCAATGATTGCAGAGATGGCTGCACGGGGTACACCTTTTGTGGGATTACTTTATGCAGGCCTGGCAGTTACAGATCGCGGAATTAAAGTTATTGAATTTAATGCGAGATTTGGCGATCCAGAAACACAAGTTTTAATTCCAAGATTGCAAACACCACTTGGTCAATTACTTTATAAAGCAGCAACTGGGAATTTAATCGATTCAACTTTGCATTGGTCCGATGAATCCGCAGTCACAGTCGTACTTGCTGCAAATGGATATCCTTCAGATGTTAAAAGTGGTGATGAAATTTCAAACTTAAATGCAATAAATGGGGTAACAATTTTTCATGCAGGGACCAAAGAGGATGGTGCACTTAGATCTGCTGGTGGCCGTGTGCTCACTGTGACGGGAGTCGGCTCTGATTTAACTGAAGCTCGCGATAAGGCTTATCGAACTGTCTCACAGATTAAATTGGCAGGATCTTTTTATCGTAATGACATTGCCCTCAACGCGTCAGTCGCTGAGAAAGGCAACTGAATGACAACAAATAGGAGAGAATAAGCCAGTGAGCGTCCTAGCCAATCGATATGCATCTGTAGCCATGCGTCAAATTTTCTCTGCAGAGGCAAAAATTGTTGCAGAACGAGAACTTTGGCTAGCTGTTGCACGCGCTCAGAAGAAGTTGGGCCATCCAATTACTGATGATCAACTTTCAGCATACGAAAAGGTAAAACACGCGGTTCATTTAGATTCCATTGATGAAAGAGAAAAAGTTACTCGCCACGATGTAAAAGCGAGAATAGAAGAATTTAACGCGTTAGCTGGCCACGAAATTATTCATACTGGTATGACCAGCCGCGATTTAACTGAGAATATTGAAGCGCTACAGATTCGTCTTGGTCTAGAGCTAGTTCGAGACAAAACAGTTGCTTTACTTGCGCGTCTTGGCGAAAAGGCAGCTCAGTACAGCGCTCAACCAATTGCCGGTCGTTCTCATAATGTGCCTGCACAAGTTACGACGCTTGGTAAACGCTTTGCATCTAGTGCAGAAGAGTTGCTTTATGCATACGAACGTTTAAGTTCACTATTAGATCGATATCCAATGCGTGGTCTTAAAGGACCAGTAGGCACTTCACAAGATTCAATTGATCTCCTTGGCTCTTTCGAAAAACATTCAAATTTAGAGAATGAAATAGCAACTCATTTAGGATTTAAGCGTGTACTAGATTCAACTGGACAGGTTTATCCACGTTCACTTGATTATGAAGTTGTAACAACTCTTGTACAGCTGGCTGCATCTCCTTCTTCTCTAGCAACTTCAATTCGATTGATGGCTGGCGCAGAATTAGTAACTGAAGGATTTAAAGAGGGCCAAGTTGGCAGTTCAGCGATGCCACATAAAATGAATACTCGTTCTTGTGAACGTGTTAATGGTCTGGCAGTAATTCTGCGTGGCTATAGCGCTATGGTTGGGGAACTTTCTGGCGATCAATGGAATGAGGGGGATGTCTCTTGTTCAGTAGTTCGTCGTGTTGCAATTGCAGATGCTTTCTATGCAATCGATGGTTTACTCGAAACCATGTTGACAGTGCTAAAAGAATTTGGTGCTTTTCCGGCAGTAATCAATGCAGAGTTAGAACGCTATTTGCCATTCTTAGCTACCACTAAAATTCTGATGGCAGCAGTTAAAGCAGGTGTTGGCCGCGAAGCTGCTCATGAAGTAATCAAAGAACATGCCACAAAAGCGGCGCTAAATATGCGCGATGGCCAAGTAAATAACTTGCTTGATGCGCTTGCGGATGATCCACGGATTCCTTTGGATCGCCAAGACTTGAAGTCGTTAATTAGCGATCCAATTGAATTTACTGGCGCTGCCCAGGAACAAGTTTCTCGTGTAGTCAAACGCATCGAAGCGATTACTACAAAATATTCTGATGCTGCAAAGTATCAACCCGGCTCTATTCGATGAGCGGATTTGGACTTAAAGGCGCACCTGCAGCGCCGGAAGTTGCAGGATGGACACATCTTCGAACTGGAAAAGTTCGTGATCTTTATACAAATAATAAAAATAAATATTAGTAGATTTGTTATGGTTTAATGTAGCAAATCTCATTATCCTCCGACAATGTTTAATCAAAACACATCATCCGATACTAAAATTGCCGTCTTAGAAGAGAGACTCTCATCCTATGAAGTTAT
>JALRDT010000046.1 GCA_023262125.1 Candidatus Nanopelagicaceae bacterium
AACTTGCGATCAAATTGTTGGCTTACTAGGCGATGGCAAAGTTACAGATTTGCCAAGAGGAATTGATCAATATCTTGAACAACGTGCAATTCAAATTGCAGCCTCTATACCTAAGGCAAATACAGAGAAGAAGATTTCAAGTGCAGCTGAAGAGCGACAGAACAAGAAAGATCTCATCCGTATTGAACGCCAAATGGAGAAATTAGATGGTGAAATTAAAGAACTCGAAAAAGAACAGGAAGCAGCCGCCTTTGATGCTGATGCATTACTGAAAGCAACTGAAGCGCTAACGGCTGCAAAAATAAAACGTGATGCTCTAGAAGAAGAATGGCTAAGTAAATGCGTCTAGATATCATTGCCTTTTTAACAGCAACTCTGATTGCATTCCAAGCGCGTGTTAATGGAGAACTTTCACATTTATTAGGTAATCCAATTCAAGCTGCAACTGTTTCCTTTGGTTCAGGTTTAATTGTGATTTCAGTGATTGCTCTTTTTAATCGACATATGCGCCAAGGTTTAGTAGGAATTAAAAAAGGTATTGTCGAAGGTGGATTAAAGCGCTGGAATCTCTTTGCCGGCATGCTCGGTGGAATATTTGTTGCAATTCAAACAAATACCGTGACGATTATTGGTGTTGCGGTCTATTCAGTTGCTTCAATATCTGGTCAGACTGCATCCTCATTGATAGTTGATGCGCTGGGATTAGCTGGCGGCGAGCGAAAAACCATTACTTTTCGCCGTATTTTTGCCTCATTAATCACGGTGCTGGCAGTTTTGGTATCGGTATGGGATCGAATCGATGCCAATGATTTATCACTAGTTCCTGTTGCGCTAGCTGGCTTTGCTGGAGCAATTGTTGGAATTCAACGCGCATTAAATGGCAAGATAAATATTTATTCCGGCCAACATTGGACTACCTCTTTACTAAATTTCATAATGGGAACTACATTCTTATTGCTTTTAACTGCATTATTGATTCCAGCTGATAGATATGAATTGCAACCTTTGCCATCTACCCCTTGGTGGATTTATACCGGTGGTGTGTTGGGAGTTATTTATATTGCATACTCTGCAAGCATTGTTCAACAACTAGGAGTACTAGCTTCTACTTTACTTAGTGTAGGAGGCAATCTCTTTGGAGCTTTACTTATCGATTGGCTATTTCCAGCCGCAGGAGTAAAGGTTAGTATCTGGCTAGTCTCGGGAATTTGTTTAACGTTCTTAGGTGTTATCGTCGGTGGCGTAAGTAGCCAGCAACAGAAGAGATAATTGAAGCTGATATAAAGAATGCAGCAATTGCATAGCTTGAGCTCTTAACCCACGGAATTGATGCTGAATAATAACCAGCCAAAGTAATTAAAACAGCCCAAGAAAGTGCACCAAAAGCATTTGCAGTTAAGAATGAGTAATAACGCATTTTTGAAGCACCTGCGATAGGTGGCACGAAAGTTCTGATCCAAGGAAAATATCTAGCAGCAACTACCGCCCACCAACCTGAGCGTTCATAAAAATTTTCAGCTCTAATTATCATTCGTTGTAACTTTGGTGAGTTCTTTCTATCTATATAAGGTCTGCCGTATTTTCGACCAATGACATAACCAGTTTGATCTCCAATAAATGCGCCAAGAAATACCACCAGGCAAAGAAGTGAGATATCGATAGATTTGTTAGCTGCAGCAACTAACCCTGCGCTAAATAGCAATGAGTCGCCGGGTAGGAAAAAGCCCAACATAATGCCATTTTCTACATACATCACGGTAAAAGCGATGAGATAGAAAATGAATGGGGCAAGCTCTATTAGCTGTGAATCAAAAGAAGCTTGGACCATTACTTGGCGGCACCTTTAACTGCCGCCGCTACTTTCTTAGCCACTTCAGGGTCAAAAACACTAGGAATAATAAAATTTGCATTTAATTGCGAAGGAGCAACGCATGATGCAATTGCGTCAGCAGCGGCAACTAATAATTGATCTGTAATTTTGCTGGCATTTGCATCTAATAGCCCTCGGAAAATTCCTGGGAATGCCAAAACATTATTAATCTGATTTGGATGATCACTTCGACCGGTAGCGACCACCGCTGCATATTTACGTGCAAGCGTAGGATCAATTTCTGGATCCGGGTTAGCAAGTGCAAAGACTATTGAATTGATTGCCATCGATTTAACATCATCTTCGCTCAAAACATTAGCAGCGCTGACACCAATAAATACATCTGCACCTTTCATGGCATCACGCAATGCACCTTTAAAGCCATGGTTATCAATGCCATCAATCTCTGCAACGCCTTCACGATGAAAAGCTAAAACATTTTCTGCACCGCTGACACTTAATAATTTAGCGATCGCGGTTCCTGCCGCTCCAGCTCCACTTATGACAATCTTTACATCTTTAAGCTCTTTACGAACTAGTTTTAGTGCATTCTTAAGCGCTGCTAAAACCACAATAGCAGTGCCATGCTGATCGTCGTGGAAGACAGGAATATCTAATAAGTCACGTAATTTTGCTTCAATCTCAAAGCAGCGCGGTGCAGAGATATCTTCTAAATTTATTCCGCCATAAACAGGTGCGATTAATTGAACGGTGCGAACAATTTCATCTACATCTTGGCTATCAATACAAACTGGCCAAGCATCCACATCTGCAAATCTCTTAAATAGCGCAGCTTTACCTTCCATAACTGGCAGAGCTGCTGCAGGGCCAATATTGCCAAGACCTAAAACGGCCGAGCCATCTGTTACGACGGCAACGGTATTTCGCTTGATTGTTAAGCGTCGGGCATCAGCT
>JALRDT010000037.1 GCA_023262125.1 Candidatus Nanopelagicaceae bacterium
CGATGCTCGCGTCTCACTTGGCTATCTCTCAGAGGTCGAACGTGGTCAGAAGGAAGCATCCTCTGAATTACTTGCTTCAATCTGCACTGCACTTAATATTCAGCTTTCAACGTTACTTGGCGACGTTACTTCCCAAATTGCCAAGAATGAAAAGACAACACTGACTGTAGTTACTTCAGACGCCGCTTAATTTTTATATGTCTCACGAAACATACGCGCGTCAACATTCAACTTATCGCACTGTCGATGAATCAATTCTTTTAGCTGCTAAACGTCTAATTGCGCAACAAGGTTTTCGCGCGATGAATGTCATCGATTTAGCTGTAGAAGCAGAAGTTTCAAGAGCGACTTTATATAACCACTTCCGAGACAAAGAGGCTATCGGTATTGCACTTGCTAAATATGAGGTTGAAGGCGCACTTGCATTTCTTGGTACCCCAGCAGATTTCTTAATTAACTTCGCAAACGTTATTTCGCAGAGCGAAGTATTAAATGCTCTTCGCGAACATGATCGCGAAATATTGCCTACAATTTTCATGCCAAATTACGACGAAGTGGCCGGACCAATCTGGCGTCAAGTTGGAGAAGTTTTAAATCACCGCCTTGGCGAAGTCGCGCCAGTTGCATTTATCTGGTTAATTGGCCAAGCACTTGCTCCACTCTCTCCTGAGAGCATCAAAGCTCAGGTTGAGGCGATGTTGCCAAGAACCCTCTTTTAGGAAACACAGAGATAAAGATGCTAGAGGCAATTAATGATGGGTTACGACGCTTCGCAGATTTTCGCGGCAAAAGTAATCGTTATCAATACAACTCATTTCTGCTCTTCTATCTGCTTGTAAATCTCTTCATTCAGATTGCTAATCCCAATCAAGAAACCTTAAGTAACGTAGTTTGGATACTCTCTTTGATTCCAACCCTGGCAGTCGAGGTAAGGCGTGCTCATGATGTTGGAAAATCAGGTTGGTGGGTATTGGTGCCTTTTTTCCCAATTTATCTGATGTTTAAGAATTCAGTTCCACAAGAACCAAATTCAAATTAATTTCTAGTCGCAGCAATAACGCCTAGGCACATCTCATCTGAAGATCCTTCGCCCCAAGTTATGTAACGTGGTTCTAGATTGCGTAACGCTGGCAATTTTTGGCGCAAAGTTGGATCAAATGTACATTGCACACGAATTGTGTCTCCCGCAGTCACCTTTATTGGTGCTTTTAAAACCTTCGCCGATTGATCATCAAAGTTGTAATTAGGGACATCAAATATAAGTTGCTCTTTGGCAGTGCCTGGATTGAGAATTAATTTAAGTGATCGACCCAATAAATGCATATGCGGAGCTGCTGCAATAATATTGAAATTTCCAGTTATTACTTTGTCGCAAGTTGAAGTCAATGAGGCCACAGGCTTAAATGGATTTTGACCACAGAGCGCGCTTATTCCTGCCGCTTCTAAAGCGCTGGCATTATTAGTTCTTCCTGCTAAATCAAGTAGCGATGCTCTGCGATCGCAAAGTGGACCAGTTACTCCTGCAGGACAGGCAAGTTCGACCGGTGCCGGAAATAGTTCGACATGTAATTGTTTTACTGTTGCACCTTTTGCTGGAATTGCTTTCATAACAATTCGAGATTGATCAGTGACTAATTTTGAATTCTGCGCTGCCAATAAGTTGTAATGTACTTGCAGCACAAAACGTTCGCCTTTTTTAAATGGAATTCCATAACCGGCAGGGGATACATCTATTCCTCGCCCTGGCGCCCAAGAACTAATCCAAGGTGAAGTCACAAATGATGAGAGCATGCCACCTAAACCAGAGCCACCAAAGCATGGCCAGCCAGTGCCGCTCTTATCTAATTTAATTGCTTCAGCTAGATTGGCATCAGTTACTCGGAAAATAATTGCGTGATGAACATAATCTTTTTGCTGCGGAATAAATTGAATTGATCGAATAATCGAATCTTCTTTTACCTTTGGATCTAGTAAGAAACAACGATAATCATCAGTTCCATTCTTTGGTGCAGCTGGTAAATGAGCTTTAACCATCTGAACGCTATAAGTCTTAGTTTTAGTAGCGGCAGTTGCGCTCTGCGAAAATTGCAAAGGCAAAAGCGCTGTGCCCAAAATTACAGAAATTAAAACAGACATAAGGGCGGTAAGACGTCTCATGATTAAAGGATACATTTACCCCGTGTTAAAGGGTCAATTTCTAAGAAAGAGAAGTGCGCTACTTTCTGCGCTTTTCTTGGTGGTCTTCGCAACATTTTCGGCTCCTATGGCATCTGCAGATCAAGTTAAGTCGAAAATAATTAATACTGCGCCGAACATTGAAATTGATACCTCTCTGTATTTACCAAAGAAAATCCCAGCTCCGGCCATCATGATTGCGCACGGTTTTGGTGGAAGTAAAGATTCCGTTTCATCACAAGCAAAGTACTTTCAAGATGCTGGCTTTGTTGTCTTAACTTGGAGCGCGCGCGGTTTTGGTAAATCAACCGGACAAATCACCATGAACTCTCTAGACGGCGAAGTCTTTGATTCCAAAGCGCTGATTACATATTTATCTTCCCAAAAGGAAGTAAGTAAAGAGAGCGGTAATGATCCGTTAGTTGCAATAATGGGCGCATCTTATGGCGGAGCCAATGCGCTACTTACTGCAAGTAATGATGATCGAATTGATGCAGTAGTCGCTGACATCACCTGGAGTAATCTCTATCAAGATTTATTTCCACAATCTGTAAAAGGTAGCCAAGAACCAGGTCCCTTTAAAAAGGTTTGGGCCGGTACATTCTTCACCGCCGCTTCATTACAAGGTGCCTATTTAGGTGAATGTGGCTCCTTTGCTGATATCTGGTGCTCTTCATATCGTGATGCTGCACTAAATGGTCAGCCAAGTGCAGCACAGATTGAAATCTTAAAGAGCGTTTCGCCAATAGAGTATTTAAAGAATTTAAAAGCTCCAGCAATGATCTCGCAAGGGCAAGCTGATTCATTATTTCCCCTTGTTGAAAGCTATCGATCTGCAGCAGCTATTAAGAGTGCAAATCCAACAATTCCGCTTGCAATGATTTGGCATGCAGGTGGCCATGATGGCGGCGTTGATGAATCAAAATTCTTAAATCAGAATTATCTGAATTGGTTCAAGCGCCATTTATCAGGTGAAAAGATCGAAATTCCTACCTTCCAATACACCAATATCAATGGCTCAATTTCGCTTCAAGATTCCACAGTAATTCCAAAAGTATTTGGCGGGGAGGTGCTGCCAATCGATGGCATAAAGCAAGTAATGCCACTTGCAACACCTGTGACCGCACTTTCATACCCGATCGGCGGCGTACCTACTGCAATCTCTGCACTTCCTGGAATTGGCGCGGCAAGTTCGATTGCAGGAAGAGTCTTATCTAATCTCTCTGGATTTAGTCCAGCATTCCTACCTGGCCAGAGCGCATTCTTAGAGAGTGCTCCACTTGAGAAACCGCTAACCATTATCGGTCCATCAAAAGTGAAGGTACGCATTACCAGCACTAGCGGAGATGCCACTTTGTTTTTCTCATTAGTTGTGAAATCTGCATCAGGTGCTATCAATCAACCAAATGGAATTGTCTCTCCAGTTAAGTTGCGCAATATTCCAAAGAGCGGCGCGGATGTTGAAATTGAATTACCTGCCGTTATTTTAAATGCAGCTATCGGAGATCAATTAGCAGTTGGAATTTCTAGTACCGACCAAGGTTATGACTTACCTAAAGATTCTCGTTTCTATTCAATTTCAGCGTTATCTGGAATTGAATATCAAACAGTTCCGGCAAAAGCAGAGAACACATCGGGTAGTTCAGTTATTTGGCCAGCAGCTACTTTGATTACTTTAATTCTGGCACTTCTTTTTGTACGAATCCGCAGACCAAAGCGCAATTTAGTTGCAATCGAGAGCGATTCTTTAGTTGAAGTTGTGAAGCTTGGAAAAGTTTATAAAGATGGATATCGTGCAGTTGATGATCTATCTTTCAAAGTTGAACGCGGTCAAGTTGTTGGTTTGTTGGGTCCAAATGGAGCAGGTAAGACCACCACGTTAAGAATGTTGATGGGGCTAATTTTCCCTACCGAAGGTGCGATTTATATGGATGGCAAAGCGGTTTTCCCTGGCTCTCCCGCGTTAGCTCATTTAGGTAGCTTTGTTGAAGGTCCAGGATTCTTGCCACATCTATCAGGTCGCGAGAATTTAAATCTTTATTGGAAGAGCATTGGCCGTACCGGTGAGAATCATTTAGAAGAGGTTGTTGCAATAACTAAATTGGGCACAGCGCTAGATAAGAAAGTTCGTTCTTATAGCCAAGGTATGCGCCAGCGATTAGCAATCGCACAGGCGATGATGGGAATGCCAGATTTATTAGTTCTTGATGAGCCAACAAATGGTTTGGATCCACAGCAAATTGCTGAAATGCGCCAGGTGCTCCGCAATTATGCAAGTACTGGTCGCACCGTAATTATCTCTTCACATTTACTTGCTGAAGTGCAGCAGACCTGTACCGATGTAGTTTTGATGCACCGCGGAAAATTGATTGCCTTTGGACCAATGAAGAAGATCTTAAAGAGCGGGAAGAAATCACAATCACTTGAAGAGTTCTTCCTTGATCTAATCGGTGATGATTTAGTAATCGGAAAGGATGGCAAATGAGCTATTTAGCAAATAAGACTCTTCCTTACTCTGTCGAGCTTTATCGTCAATTAAAACGTAAGCGCACTGCATTTGCTTATGGCTTTGTGCTCTCTCTGCCAATTCTGGTTGCTATTGCAGTGAAATTTGGCCCATCTGGAAATAGTGGGGGACCAACTCGTTTAGGTTCTGGAAGCACCGACTTAATTGGACTTGCAACATTAGGCGCAGCAAATTTCACAGTGACTATGTTGTACTTTGCAACGCCATTTTTATTGGTCACAGTGATTGCGCTATTTAACGGCGATACCGTTGCTAGCGAAGCTTCATGGTCAACGCTTCGTTATCTATTGGCATCACCAGTGCCACGCACTCGATTATTGATTCAGAAAATCAAAGTTAGCCTTACCCTCTCTTTGATTGCCATTCTATTAATGCCTATTTCAGCTTGGATTGTTGGGCTAACCTCGGGAGAATGATGAGATGAACCAAGTTTGCAAGGTGTTCGGATTGAACTACGAGTGGTCGTTCATTCTGTTTGTTGATGGCAAAATGGCAAAGCGTGGATCACTGAAGGCCGAGACTGTTGATG
>JALRDT010000058.1 GCA_023262125.1 Candidatus Nanopelagicaceae bacterium
CGGCGGCATCAACTGCTTCGAAAGCCGGATCTAAATTTGCACCAGCTTTAGTAACGGTATATGAAGCGCCACCTTTGAATTCAATTCCGAGGTGTAATCCTTGCAATGTGAGTGCGCCGATTGATAAAACTATTAACAAACCCGAGAAGGCATACCAACGCTTCTTCTTTCCGATGACATCAATTGATGTCTCACCTGAGTAAAGACGGCCACCTAGACCAGATAACTTAGACATCATTTACGCCTCCAATCCAAGGCTCTTACGCGATACACCTGTGATCGCGCTGCCTGAGTTATAGAACTTAGTTCGGCCCAATACTGTCATTAGTGGTTTAGTAAAGAAGAAGACCACTAGCAAATCGATAAATGTTGCAATTCCAAGCGCAAACGCGAATCCACGAACACCACCTACTGCAAAGAAGTAAAGTAGCGCAGCTGCGAGAATCGAAACAAAGTCCGCAACCAAAATTGTTCGGCGCGCACGTACCCATCCTGTTTCCACTGCTGAACGAAGAGAACGGCCTTCTCGAATTTCATCGCGAACACGTTCGAAGAAAACGATAAATGAGTCGGCAGTAATACCAATTGAAACAATAGCGCCCGCTATTCCTGCAAGGGTAAGAGTAAATCCGATAGTTTCGCCGAGTAATGCGAAAGTTACGTAAGTAAATGCCATTGCCATAATCAACGAACCAGCCGAAACTATTCCTAACCCTCGGTAGAAAGCGAACATATAAAGAAGTACTAGGAATAAACCGAGTCCGCCTGCAAGTAATCCCGCATGTAATTGATTCTCACCAAGAGTAGGTGAAATTTGCTGAACTTCACCACGATCGAACGCAAGTGGAAGTGATCCGTACTTGAGAACGTTGGCTAAATCTGAAGCCTCTACTTGAGTGAACGAACCGGTGATCTGTGCATTTCCAGAAACAATCGCTTCGTTAATTCGTGGAGCCGAAACTACTAATCCATCAAGAACAATTGCTACCTGATTCTGCGGCGCAGGTAGCGATGTAACTCGTTGTGTTAGCGCACCAAACTTTTTTGTACCTTCATTATCAAAGGTAAGCGCTACAGTCCAAACATTTCCAGCTTGAGTATCTAATCCAGCTGATGCTTTTGAAACTTCACGGCCTACAACCTCTGCAGGTCCTAAGATGTACTTATTTGCTGAATTTCTAGCGCAAGTAACAATGGTCTGCTCTGGAGTATCGCCGCCTAAATTCTGCCTTGCGGCATTAGTAGTGCAATCAATTGCTGCGTAGGCGGCATTTATTTCAGGGCTGACGCCAGCAACTGGAGTCGCATCTCCCGTGCCTGCTGCGGCGCCAGAAGTTGATTCAGCCAAAACTTGGCGGAAGCGAAGTTCGGCAGTATTTCCGACTAACTCAACAATTCTTCGTCCAGTACTTCCTGGAACCGAGATGACAATCTGTCTATTTGTGCCGCTACCCTGAGCAGTTACTTCAGATTCGGCAACACCCAATGAATTCACACGGCTACGAATAATTGAGACTGCTTGATCAATTGCTTCACTGGTAACTTTTCCGGTGTCGCCATCTGAAATTCTTGGCTGCAAAGTTACGCTTGTACCACCGCGCAAATCCAAACCTAGATTAATTGTTGTGGCTTTTGTGAGCACTGCAGTTGCTGCGCCGACGATCAAGACCAACATCAAGATGATGAGAGTTCTGACTGGACGCTGGCCTTTCGCTCCCTGTGTATTCGTAGACATAGGGCGAGAGTTTATGCGTTAAGACCTAACTTTGCCTAAACATCGCATGAATTAGAGATGATCTAATCGAAGAGGCTCCACCCCTGTGGTGCGATGTGGCCCAAATGACTAAATCCTGCAGGGGTTGCCACTCTGCCGCGAGCAGTTCTTGCCATTAATCCTTGTCGAACTAGAAATGGCTCTGCTACTGATTCAACGGTTTCTACCTCTTCGCCAACTGCAATCGCTAATGTTGAAAGACCAACTGGACCACCATTAAAACGCTCCACTAATGCTTGAAGCACTGCTTTATCTAATCTATCCAAACCAATTAAATCTACCTCGTACATTTCAAGCGCTGCTTTAGCTGTCTCTAAATCAATCCCCTTGGTATTTTTTACTAACGCAAAATCCCTAACTCTACGAAGTAATCTATTTGCAATACGAGGCGTACCGCGAGAACGTCCAGCTATTTCAGTAATAGCTTTTCCGTCAATCGTCACATCAAGTAAATTTGCCGATCTTTCAATAATTCTAGATAGCTCATCAGGTTCGTAAAATTCCATATGTGCGGTAAAACCAAAGCGATCTCGAAGCGGTGGTGGCAATAATCCAGCTCGGGTAGTCGCACCCACTAACGTAAATCTTGGAAGTTCAAGTGGGATTGCAGTAGCACCAGGACCTTTTCCAACTACGACATCTACTCGAAAATCTTCCATCGCTAGATAAAGTAACTCTTCCGCAGGTCTTGTAAGTCTGTGGATTTCATCTAAGAAGAGAATTTCACCCTCAGAAAGCGATGAGAGGATTGCCGCCAAATCACCTGCATGTGTAATGGCCGGACCGCTTGAAATTCTAATTGGTGAACCCAATTCTTCCGCCAGAATAAATGCCAATGTAGTTTTTCCCAACCCTGGTGGGCCTGAAAGCAACATGTGATCTGCTGCTACTCCACGACTTTTAGCAGATTGCAAGAGTACGTTAATTTGATCTCTTACCCTTTGCTGACCAACAAAATCTGTTAAGGATTTAGGACGTAAGGCAAATTCAGTTGCGCTCTCTTCATTTCCTGTATTAGGTGAAACTATTCGTTCGCTCATTTACCTAAGCCTTTTTGGGTATTTGCATGCGCAAGTGCCAACTTGAGTAGCTCTGAGGGCGAATTTAAACTTAAATCATGCAGCGATTTTGAATCTCGATTCGCGGCAATTTCATTTATAGCCTGCTCAGCTTGCTTTCGCGTAAATCCAAGTCCTGTTAACGCATCTACTAACTGATCTCTCCATGAGAAACCACTAGCCCGAGTTGCTGGATGAGAAAAATCTAATTTGCCACTTAACTCTAAAATTAATCTTTGAGCGCTCTTTTTGCCTATGCCTTGCACGGCTGCTATTGCTGCTTCATCCTTGGCATTAACAGCACTTGCTAAATCATCAATGCTCATTGCAGCGGTGATTGCTAAAGCTACTTTTGGACCTATGCCAGAAACTGTTTGAACCAATTCGAAAAGTTCTCTTTCATTATTCTCTGTAAACGCATAGAGAGTCATGGAATCTTCTCGAACTACCATTGAGGTAAACACTAAATAGTCACGGCCAATGCCCAATTTGCCAGATGTTTGCGCAGTTATATGAACTAGATAGCCAACGCCATTTACATCGATAACTGCTTGATCCAATTTCAATGCTCGAATAGTTCCGAACAAGGTGGCAATCATCCGGCACCTCTCAGTGTCAGAAGGCGCTTCTTTTCTTTGGCGACAGCTCCCGCAATGCGATCATTGCCAGCTCCGCGCCACACATGGCAAATTGCCAGCGCTAATGCATCCGTTGCATCTACTGGCTTTGGAATTGTTTCTAATTTCAAAATTCTTTGAACCATCTGTGCTACTTGATCCTTTTTAGCACGACCACTTCCAGTAACTGCAGCTTTTACTTCAGATGGTGTATGCATCGCTACCTTTTTGCCCTCTTGAGCCGCTGCCAAAAGTGCGACTCCGGCAACTTGAGCAGTTCCCATTACGGTTCTTAAATTTGCTTGTGAAAATACTCGTTCAATTGCAATCACATCAGGATCGTGCATTGCAATCCACTGCCTGATTTGCGCATCAATTTCTAGCAATCGCTGTTCGATAGGTAAATCTGGCGAACTCTTTAGCACACCAACTGCAATTAGTGACATTTTTGTTGAATCAATGACGCCAATGCCGCAGCGGGTCAAACCCGGATCGATTGCAAGCACGCGCATGTCAAAAGCCTAAATTAACGGGCTTCGGAATGGTTAGAGGCTCGCTGCCTTTTCCATGACTTCATCTGAAACATCGAAATTTCCGTAGACATTTTGCACCTCATCGGAATCTTCAATCGCATCTATTAGATCAAATAGCTTCTTTGCAGTTTCAGGGTCTGTAACTGGAATCGACATGCTTGGCAAGAATGATGAATCTGCAGAATCGTAATCAATATTTGCACTCTGTAAGGCACTGCGGACTGCTACAAGATCTGAAGCTTCTGAGATGATTTCGAAAGTATCTCCTAAATCTTTAATCTCTTCAGCACCAGCTTCCAATGTGGCTTCCATGAGCGAATCTTCTGTAGCACCTGAACTTTTTGGTACAACAACTACACCTTTACGATTAAATAGATAAGATACTGAACCAGGATCAGCCATATTGCCGCCGTTTCGAGTTACAGCTACTCTCACTTCAGATGCGGCGCGATTGCGATTATCTGTCAAACATTCGATCATTATTGCAACTCCGGCTGGTCCGTAACCTTCGTACATAATTGTTTCGTAAGTCGCCGCACCATCTTCTAAACCGGCACCGCGTTTTACGGCTCTATCGATGTTGTCATTCGGTACTGAAGTTTTCTTCGCCTTTTGAATAGCATCATAAAGTGCTGGATTTCCAGAAACATCAGCCCCGCCATTACGAGCCGCAACTTCAATAGCCTTTGTTAATTTCGCAAAGTTTTTAGCACGTCTGGCATCAATGATTGCCTTCTTATGCTTGGTGGTTGCCCATTTGGAATGGCCTGACATTTAATAACACCCAACCTTAATTCAATTACTCTGACGATAATCTGCAATTCTTTTGAAATTCTATACGCGAATATTAGCGAGCCTTACATATCTCTTCAACGAAGTAACGGTGCACCGCGTGATTTTCGGTTAGCTCTGGATGGAATGAAGTAGCAAGAATATTTCCTTGGCGAACTGCAACAGGATGGCCATGAGAAGTTGCTAATACTTCTACACCAGACCCCACCTGTTCGACCCACGGAGCTCTTATGAATACACCATTTAATTTGCCTATCCCTGCAAATTCGATTTCGCCTTCGAATGAATCAACTTGACGCCCAAAAGCATTTCGTCTGGAAGTTATATCTAATCCTCCAAAAGTTTCTTGACCCTCAATCCCATCCAATATTCGATCTGAAAGCAGAATCAAGCCGGCACATGAGCCATAGACAGGAAATCCATCTTTAATTTTCTCTTTAATTAAATCAAATACGTTAAAAATGCGCGCTAATTTGGCAATGGTGGTTGATTCGCCGCCAGGCAAAACCAATGCATTTACTGAATTTATTTCGGCAGCAGTTTTTACAGCAATAGCTTCAACGCCTACTGCGCTTAAGGCTGCAATGTGTTCGCGAAAATCACCTTGTAGCGCAAGTACGCCAACGCGCATTTACCAGCCGCGTTCTGCCAATCGATGTGGCACTGGAATATCAGCAACGTTGATACCAACCATTGCATCTCCTAACCCACGCGAAACATCGGCCACTACTTTTGCATCTGTGTAGAAAGTTGTTGCTTTAACACAAGCAGATGCACGTTGAGCAGGATTTCCTGATTTGAAAATGCCTGAACCAATGAATACTCCATCTGCACCCAACTGCATCATCAGAGATGCATCAGCCGGAGTTGCAATTCCGCCAGCTGTGAAAAGTACAACTGGAAGTTTGCCGGTCGCTGCAACTTCTTTAACTAATTCATAAGGTGCCGCTAGCTCTTTTGCGGCGACATATAGTTCATCTTCGCGCATTGAAGTTAAGCGACGAATTTCGGATCCAATTGTGCGCATGTGTGTTACCGCGTTTGAAACATCGCCGGTACCAGCTTCGCCTTTGGAACGAATCATCGCTGCGCCTTCATTGATACGACGAAGTGCTTCTCCGAGATTTGTCGCACCACATACAAATGGAACTTTGAAATCCCATTTATCAATATGTAAATCCGTAATGTTGAGAAAAATTAAAATATCTCCTGAAGTTATCAAAGACAAGATCTTTGATGTGACTTATGATGGTGAACAGATTGGTTATTATTCGGCGATGACCGAAGTGCTTTCTGGTGGTACAAATGGGTCTTCTTATTACACGGGTATGACAATTCCTGTGTATCTGACTAAAAATGTCAAAGACCTTGGTTTTTACTCAGAGTTTGATGGATTTATCCTGCAAAAAGATGTATTAAACAACTTTGTGATGTATTTTTCAGTCAATCCGTATGAGTTATTAATAAAAAATACTTCAGATATAGAATTCAAAAACTTTTTGAAAGAAAGTCCTTATGTGGTGGATTGGGGTGACGGTAGCCCAACAGAAACTTTTGTAATTAACTCCACCACAAATCTTTTTGAAATTTTACAACATACCTATGCAAATACAAATAACAAATATGTTGTAAAAATAACACAACAAAATCAATGGGGTACTTCTATTGTTGAAAAAACAATACAAATCCCATACTACCCCGCTCCCGTATCAAATCCAAATGGTACAATATATTTTG
>JALRDT010000097.1 GCA_023262125.1 Candidatus Nanopelagicaceae bacterium
CAGAACCCAAAGTTCCGAAGAAGAAAGTTGGACGGCGGAGCTTTCGCCATTCGGCTAAGAAAATTCTCATTCGCTATCCTCCGTCATCTTAAAGAAGGTCTCTTCTAATGATGCGCGTACTGGTGTTAATTGGGCTAAGACTATGCCACCTTCGAATGCAATTTTATTTAATTGAACTGCAAAAGATTCATCTGCATCTACACGAACATGATCTGATTCAATGACTGCTTGGTGGCCAGTTTTATTAATCAATTCAGCTAAATAATTTAATGAATTAACAGTCGATGGCTTTGCAACAATCGTTGGTTTGCTGCGATGTAGTAATTCCTGCATGGGGCCGGCAAAAACTACCTCTCCTTTACGCAGCATTACTAAATACTTTGAGATCATCTCTAATTCAGAGAGCAAATGAGATGAGACGAATACGGTCACGCCTTCGCTAGCTAACTTTTCTAATAAATCGCGAACCTCTTGAATACCTGAAGGGTCTAATCCATTTGTTGGTTCATCTAGAATCAACAACTTTGGATTTGGTAGTAGCGCAGCTGCGATACCTAATCTCTGTTTCATGCCTAAGGAATAAGTTTTGTATTTATCTTTTCCGCGATCTCCTAAGTCAACAAGTTCTAGTAATTCTTGGCATCTTGATAGCGGAATACCACCGAGCTTTGCTAATAACTTTAAATTCTCTAATCCAGAGAGTGCTGGATAAAACGCTGGGCCTTCAATCATCGCACCAACTTCATGCAAGTACTTATCTGGATGATTAATTGGCTTTCCGATAATCGAGCCGGTTCCGTGAGTTGGTTTGATAAGACCTAGAAGCATTCTGATAGTCGTGGTTTTTCCAGATCCATTTGGTCCAACAAAACCGCAGATTGTGCCAAGCGGAACTTCGAATGAAGCATCATTGACTGCAAGCACATCGCCGTATCTCTTGCTTAGATTGCTTACCGAGATAGCAGGTGTATCCATGGTTAAACCTTACCCACTTTGAGAATAGAATTATCTAATGAGTAAGAAGCCTTGGGGTTATCAACCAACCAATAACCGCCCCGAACCAGATTGGGATTTAAATCCTCAAACTGAATCAGTGCGCGCCGGTCTTGCTCGCTCTGGTTTCGGCGAAACTTCTGAAGCGCTCTATTTAACTAGTGGTTTTACCTACTCTTCTGCGGAAGAAGCAGAAATTGCATTTAAAGATGAGCTAGATCATTACCTTTATGGCCGTTTTGCCAATCCAACTATCTCTATGTTCGAAAATCGCTTAGCTACTCTTGAAGGTGCAGAGCGTTGCATTGCAACCGGAAGTGGCATGTCTGCCATGTTCGCAGCAGTTGCTTGCATGGTTGAACAAGGCGATCACGTTGTCGCAAGCGCTTCAATGTTCTCTTCGTGCCACGTAGTACTTACAGAATTTTTACCTAAATGGGGCGTAACCACTGAATTGGTCAAAGGAAATAATCGCCAAGATTGGGAAGCGGCACTTTCTAAGCCAACTAAAGTAGTTTTTATTGAAACGCCTAGTAATCCATTGATGGATATTGTAGATATCAAAATGGTTTCAGAATTAGCTCACAAAGTTGGCGCAACAGTTATTGTCGATAATGTAATGGCTTCACCTGTTTATCAAAAGCCAATTCAGCTTGGTGCGGATGTTGTCATGTATTCGACTACCAAACACATAGATGGACAAGGACGTGTACTAGGCGGTGCAGTACTTGGATCAGAGAAATACATCAATGAACAATTTCAACCTTTTATTCGCCACACTGGCCCAGCGCTCTCACCATTTAATGCCTGGGTAATGGTTAAATCTTTAGAGACTATGTTCATGCGAGTAGAGCGCATGAATGCAAATGCGCTTGCAGTTGCAGAAGCTCTTGAGAAGAATCCAAAGATAAAGAGCGTCCGCTACCCTGGATTGAAATCTCATCCACAGCATGATCTTGCGATGAAACAGATGAATGGCGCCGGCGGCACCACTATTGGAATTGAATTTAGTGGCAACAAGGATGCTGCATATAAATTTATGAATGCACTGCGAGTCATCGATATTTCAAATAATTTGGGTGATTCCAAATCACTTATCACTCACCCAGCTTCTACAACCCACCGCCGTCTAGGTCCAGAAGTCTTAGCAGAGATGGGGATTACAGATAGCACGCTCAGGCTTTCAGTGGGTCTTGAGCATGCTGATGATCTAATTAAAGATATCCAGCAAGCTCTAAAGTAAATTAAATTAAAAGTTGGCCGACGACCAACAAAATAGAGAACAAAGTCAAATAAAGAATCGAAAAGTGGAAAATCTTACCAGCAACTTTTTCGTACTCAGCCTCGCCTTTTCGTAATTTATAAACTTGCTCACCAAAAACAAAAGCTAAAGCAGCCGTTAAATAATAGGTCCAGGTTGGCAAACCTGCTGAATTTAAAGTCAAACCTGAAACTATAAACATCATCAAAGTGTGAAACCACATTTCAATGTATACGCGCTTTCGTGATGCAACTACTGGCAACATCGGAATATTTGCGGCTTGATAATCATCGTGATATCTGATTGCAATCGCCCAAAAATGCGGTGGAGTCCAAAAGAAGACCACCAAAAAGAACCAAAACGCGGTCATTGAAAGTGAATTTGTAACTGCAGCCCAGCCAATTAACACTGGTAGACATCCTGCGATTCCGCCCCAAACAATATTTTGATTGGTATTTGGTTTTAAAGCTACTGTATATATTGCAACATAAAAAAGAATTGCTAGTGAAGTCAAAAGTGTTGCAAGCGGCGTCGTGAAAACCCAAAAAATTATCAAGCTAGTGATCATTAATAATGAAGCAAATCTTGTTGCTTGCTTCTTTGTTAAAACTCCCGCAGCGACAGGACGATGCTTGGTTCGCGACATTAATTTATCTATATCTGATTCGATCACCATGTTAAATGCATTTGCAGCGCCTGCCGCCAAGGTTCCGCCAATTAAAGAGGCGATAGTTGGCATTAATGGCGGCCAACCTTCCGCTGCTAGAAACAACGCCGGTACCGTGGTGATAATTAATAATTCGACCACTCGAAGCTTCATTAAATCGATGTATGGGCGCACAGCGCAAGATTACTAAGCAAAATAGCCTCTTCTTCCCAGATATTTCTCAGTGATTAGCCTTACTTTTCCTTCATGAGTAACACTCCAGAATGGTTCAGATTGACAGCCGATGACCAAAAACCAGTGTCAGCAGCACGTAAACCATTTCCTAAATCTATTAAATTCAGCTTGATTGCAGCGCCCCTGTTGTTAATCGGCATCTTTGGCGCTGTTGCAGTTGATGCTCATGAAGATTTTGATGATGAAACGCCAATGGTTTCAAAAAGCAACGCAGTTGAAAGTAGCGTGGCAAATTCTGATAGTGCAAAAGTGAATATTGCATCCAACCAAACCAATGGCAACTCAATTACGTCAGCTTTAGAAAGTTCAGGAGCGCCATTAACTTCAGGAACTTCTGGAAAAGGAATGGGCGTTCCTGCGCCATCTGCACAGACTGAAAATGAAAAAGACGATGACGATAGATTCTTTGGTCACAATGATGACGATGATCACGAAGGACGTGAACGTCACCACGAAAGTCGCGAACACTAAATTATTAAATAATTTAAAAAATTAAGCGGCAGCAGATTCAGCAGATGGTGATGGCGTAATTTCTGATATTTCATCAATATTTGGATTAATTTGAAGTGGCGCGGCAATTTTTCCTAATAACTTATCAATCGCAGATCGCGCAGCAGACTCTGGGTAGTAACCAATGGGTAATCGGTCGGCAATAATTGCAAAAGCAAATTTACGTTCGCCAGATTCAACAAAACCGGCCAAGCTAACTACGCCGTTTAAAGATCCAGTTTTGGCATGAACAAGTCCTACCGCTTGTGGGGCGCTTTTAATAAATCTATTCTGTAATGTTCCAGAAATTCCGCCAACCGGTAATCCGTTTACGGCACTTTCAAATTTTGGATTTCGTTCCATTTCCATTAAAACTTTCACCAAAGTCTGCGCGGAAATTCTATTTTCATGTGAAAGTCCACTGCCATCAAGTGCATCAACTTTGCCATTATTTATTTCATAGCGAGCCAGCACATCATGGAAAACCATTGAAATGCCCTCATTGCTATAACCATAACCAGCGGTTGCAGCCGCAGATTTTGCTAAATAATCAGCTACCCAATTGTCACTAAAAAGTAGCGTGTAATGGAGAATTTTCGTTAAATCTGGTGAGGTCGCGCTATATACCTGATCTGTGGTGTGAGCGCTTGATTCCGCGGCAGAGATCGGCACCCAAGTAATTCGATATCCAACTTGGCGGAAATAGTTACTCATATTTGCTTTGGTTCGATAAGTAATACCGTAATAGCGAATTTTTAAAGTACGACTTTTTGCAACTTTGCGAAT
>JALRDT010000008.1 GCA_023262125.1 Candidatus Nanopelagicaceae bacterium
GCCGTGGCGATAAGTCATTTAACGACTCTGCAGCTGCAGGTCTAGATCGTGCGAAGAAGAAGTGGGGCATTGCTTCTAAGGAAATCACTGTTACACAGGGAACTGACTCAGAGCGCACCGACAAGCTTCGCCTACTTGCAAAAGCTGGATACAACCCAATCATTGCAATTGGTTTCTTGTATGCAGGTCCAATTACAACAGTCTCACAGGAATTCCCAAACACACAGTTTGGAATTGTTGATGATGCATCTGTTGCAGCACTAAACGTAACCTCAATGATTTTCGCTGAAGAGCAGGGTTCATACCTTGCAGGTGTAGCAGCAGCTCTTGCATCTAAGTCAGGCAAGATCGGTTACATCGGTGGCGTACGTATTCCATTGCTTCAGAAGTTTGAAGCTGGTTTCGTTGCAGGTGTTAAGGCAACAAAGAAGTCAGCAACAGTTGACGTTAAGTATGTTTCAGAGCCACCTGATTTCTCAGGTTTCAATGACCCAGCTAAAGCAAAGGTTATTGCTAAGGGCATGATCGATAAGGGTGTAGATGTAATTTACTCTGCAGCTGGTGGATCAGGCGCTGGTAACTTCCAGGCAGCAGCAGAATCTTCAAAGAAGGTTTGGACAATTGGTGTTGACTCTGATCAGTACCTAACTGCTTCTGCAAAAGAGAAGAAGAACATGCTTACCTCTATGTTGAAGCGTGTTGATCAAGCTGTTTACGACGTTATTGAAAACGCAGTAGCAGGTCGTACAGTTAACGATATCTTGGATCCAAAAGCTGGTATCTACGGTCGTCGTTATGATCTAACTGCTGGTGGCGTTGGAGTTTCATACTCTGGCGGTTACATCAACAAGTACAAGGCTCAGATTGAAGCAGCAGCTGCAGCAATCAAGAGCGGCAAGATTAAGGTCCCATCAGTTCCAGGTAAGTAATTACCGCAACTTTGTGACCAAACTAGCCCGATTAGGATTACCTAATCGGGCTAGTTTCTTTAAGATTAACGAGTAGAAGCACTAAATCTTCAAAGTCGAGGAGCATTCGTAAAGTGTCAGTTTCAGTAGAGCTAAGACATATCTCCAAACGTTTTCCCGGTGTGATAGCCAATAAAGATGTTTCTCTAAAGGTTCAAAGTGGTTCTGTGCACGCGCTAGTTGGCGAAAATGGCGCAGGAAAATCAACGGTCATGAAGATTCTTTACGGAATGCAACGCCCAGATAGTGGCGAAATTTTTGTAAACGGCGACCAGAAATTATTTAAAAGCCCTCATGAAGCCATTGCTGTTGGTATCGGTATGGTGCACCAGCATTTTATGTTGGCAGATAATTTCACAGTTTTAGAAAATATCATTTTAGGTGACGAACCAAAGAGAGCAGCACAAATTGATTTTGGCGTAGCCCGAAAGAAAATTACTGAAATGGCCGCAACTTATGGCCTTGAAGTAGATCCTGACGAACTAGTTGAAAATTTAGGTGTTGGTCAACGCCAGCGTGTGGAAATTCTAAAAGTTTTATACCGCGGCGCTAATATTTTGATTTTTGATGAACCTACTGCAGTGCTTGTCCCGCAAGAAGTCGATGATCTTTTTAATGCGTTACATGGTTTGCGAGAAAAAGGTATGTCTATCATCTTCATCTCGCATAAATTAGATGAAGTGTTAAGAGTTGCTGATGAAGTTACAGTTATTCGCGCTGGTTCGACAGTAGCTGAAGTTAAATCAAAAGATGTCACATCAAAGCAGCTTGCGGAGTTGATGGTTGGTTCCGAACTTCCAAAGCCGGAAACTAAGGGAAACACCAAACGAGAAAATATAGTGCTGGAATTAAATCAAGTAACGGTTCCATCCAAAGGTGCCCGTAATTTACTTAGCAACATCTCATTTAAATTACACGCTGGAGAAGTAATTGGAATTGCTGGCGTTGAAGGTAATGGTCAATCCGAATTAACCGAAACAATCTTGGGGCTACTTGAATACACTGGCCATATTTCATTTGATGGAAAATCAATTGATACTGAGAGCGTTTCAGAGCGTCGTGATTTGGGTATTGGGTTTATTCCAGAAGATCGCCATCGCCAAGCTTTAATGTTGGGTTCACCGCTTTGGGAGAATCGAATACTTGGCTATCAAAGAAGTAAGCCTATTTTTAATGGTTTTGTGCTCGATAAGAAAGCGACAATCGAAGATACCAAATTAATCATGCAGGAGTTCGACGTGCGCGCTCCAGGGCCAAATACATTGGCAACTGCGCTATCTGGCGGAAACCAACAGAAATTTATCGTTGGCCGAGAGATGGTCCACGCACCTAAATTGCTTGTGGCATCCCACCCAACACGAGGTGTTGATGTTGGTGCACAAGGGGCAATCTGGGAAGAACTTCGTAAAGCTCGTGAAAAAGGAATGGCGATAGTTCTAATCTCAGCTGATCTAGAAGAGTTAATCGGTATGTCAGATCGCTTGCTGGTAATGCTTCGTGGAGAGGTAACTGCAGAACTTGATCCAGCAAATACCACCCCTGAAAAACTGGGCGCAGCAATGACTGGAGCAAAATAATGAAAGTCACTCCTAAGAAAATTTATTTGGCTTTAGCTGCGCCGGTTTCAGCTGCAGTAGCCTCAATATTGATCTCTAGTTTGGCGCTACTTGCTACTAAAAAATCTCCAACTGAAGCATTTAAGACCATGTGGGAATTTGGCGCTACAACAAGTTCGGTAATCGAAACATTAAATAATGCAACTTCATATTACATTGCAGCGCTAGCCATTGCAATTACTTTCCGTGCCGGCCTGTTTAATATCGGTGTTGAAGGCCAACTTAGATTAGGTGCGCTCTTTGCATGTTATTTCGGCGCCATGTTCACTTTGCCACCAGTACTTCATATTTTGGCGATATTTATCATTTCTATGACAGTTGGCGGATTATGGGCTGCCATTGCAGGTATTTTGAAAGTCAAACGTGGAGTTAATGAAGTTATCTCAACCATCATGTTAAATAGCATCGCTGGTGGTTTAAGCGCATATTTATTATCTAAACATTTCACTGTAAAAATTGAAGGTTCTAATAATCTAACTACTCAAGAGTTGCCAGCTTCAGGGCAGATGCCAAATCTCTCCTTTTTAACTAAAAATCTAGATCAAAGCGCAACTCAAGGTCGCGGTATTTACGGCATGTTTGCTATTGCTATTGCCTTGGGAATCGCATTTTGGTGGATCGTAAATCGCACACGGTTTGGATTCGAACTTCGTGCATCTGGAATTAATCCAATCGCAGCACGTGTAAGTGGCGTTAACTCCAAACGAATGATTGTTATTGCAATGATTTCATCTGGCGCAATTGCGGGACTATCGGGATTACCCACGGTTTTAGCCGAGACTCATGCATATAACTTAGGTTTCCGCGCTGGTCTTGGTTTCTCTGCAATTGCAGTGGCGCTACTTGGCAGAAATAGCGCAATCGGAATGGCCTTTTCGAGCCTACTCTTCTCATTCCTTGAAGTTTCATCACGTTCGCTAGATCTAATCGACATCGCACCAGAAACATATTTCATTATGCAAGGTGCAATCCTGTTGAGTTCAGTGATTGCTTTTGAAGTCGTGAGTAGGTACAGAGTGAAAGTAGTCTCGGAACAATTAGCAAAGGCGGTGGCAAATGCGTAATTTAGCTAAACCGGCGCGACTTGCACTTTATGCATTTGCAATTGTATTTTCATTATCAACAATTAAATTGATTACTGGTGCATCGGATTTGACTAGCGTTGGTACCGCTTCCTCTGCATTATTACTCTCAGTGCCAATTGCAATGGCAGCTTTAGGTGGTCTCTTCTCCGAACGTTCTGGCGTGGTAAATATCGGCCTCGAAGGCATGATGATTATGGGCGCTTGGGGTGGTGGATTTATTGGCGCAAAGCATGGACCTTGGGCTGGGCTTCTCGCAGGCATCGTTATGGGTGCACTTGGCGCTGCTCTACATGCGATTGCAACAGTTGGATTCGGTGTAGATCATGTTGTATCTGGTGTAGCAATAAACATCATTGCAGCAGGCCTTGCACGCTATCTATCAACAATTCTTTATAAGAATGGAACTTGGGTTGGACCTTCACAATCTCCAGATATTCAATCAATTGGTGTAAATGGCTTACCAATTCTTTCTGGTGGTACTTACTTTGGATGGAAGAGTCCAGATTTATTTGGCAGCATCGCTGAAAAGAATTGGTTTTTGATTTCAGATACTTTCTCTATTTTGCGCGGATTAACCGGAGAAGTTTCATATGTAACCGTAATTGCAATTTCGCTAGTTCCACTTTCTTATTGGTTCCTTTGGCACACCGCTTTTGGATTAAGACTTCGAAGCGCTGGAGAGGCTCCAACTGCCGCTGAATCTTTAGGCGTAAATGTCTATTTAATGAAGTATGCCGGAGTGATTGTTTCTGGCGGTTTTGCTGGATTTGGAGGCGCATTCCTTGCGATTGTGGCTTCAAATCACTATCAAGAGAATCAAACTGGAGGACGTGGATATATCGGTCTTGCAGCTTTGATCTTCGGAAATTGGCGCCCAGGTGGCTTGATGACAGGCGCAGGTCTCTTTGGCTTTGCAGATGCTCTACAACTTCGTGATGCCACCGCAATTCATGCGCTCTTGATGCTACTTGCTTTTGCAATGGTTTTCTTCGCTTTCCTTAATTTAAAGAAGAAGAAGTTTGCAACTTCAGTAATCAGTTTGGCATTGGCTACATTTGCAATCTGGTTATACATTACTTTTACAGAGTTGCCAGGACAATTCGTGACAATGACGCCTTATATCGTAACTTTGCTAGTTCTTGGACTCGGAACTCAACGGTTACGTATGCCAGCAGCTGATGGAGTGCCGTATCGCAAAGGTGGTGGCAAGTAATGGATATAAATTGGGAAGAGATTCATCAACGCGCAATTGCAGCTATGAAAAAAGCTTATGCTCCTTACTCTAATTTTCCAGTTGGTGTTGCAGCGCTTGTAAATGATGGACGTATTGTCGAAGGTTGTAATGTAGAAAATGCATCATACGGTGTCGGACTTTGCGCAGAGTGTGGTTTGGTATCAAACCTTGCAACAACTGGTGGTGGAAAGTTAATTGCAATTGTCTGTGTTGGTGGAGATTCAAATTTCCTAGCCCCTTGTGGGCGTTGCAGACAGTTGCTCTTCGAACATGGTGGGCCAGAGGCGCTCTTAATGACACCAGATGGACCGCAAAAAATGTCTGCAATGTTGCCATGGGCATTTGGTCCGGAAGATCTTAAGTAATAATAAATGTCAGAGCGCTACACCGCACCTGAGATCATCGCATTGAAGCGAGATCGTAAAGTTCTAAATGATAACCAGATTGACTGGGTTGTAGATGCTTACACCCGTGGACTTGTAGCTGACGAACAGATGTCCGCACTTGCGATGGCGATTTTGCTAAATGGCATGGAGCGGCACGAAATTAGTCGCTGGACCGATGCCATGATTCGAAGTGGCGAGCGTATGAATTGGTCGATGTTGGATCGACCAACGGTAGATAAGCATTCAACGGGCGGGGTCGGCGACAAAATTACCTTGCCATTAGTGCCACTAGTAGCTTCATGTGGAGCAGCAGTTCCGCAACTTTCTGGTCGTGGGCTTGGACATACTGGTGGAACTTTAGATAAATTGGAATCAATTCCTGGTTGGAGAGCATCATTAAGCAACGAAGAGATGCTTAAGGTAATTCAAGAAACCGGTGGAGTTATCTGTGCGGCTGGATCTGGTTTGGCACCTGCAGATAAGAAACTTTACGCACTCCGCGATGTAACTGCGACTGTTGAGGCTATTCCTTTAATCGCATCGTCAATTATGAGCAAGAAAATTGCCGAGGGCACAGGTTCATTGGTACTTGATGTCAAAACTGGAAGTGGTGCATTCATGAGCGATCCAGCTAAAGCTCGCGAATTAGCGACAGTTATGGTTGAAATTGGAAAGAGCGCCGGTGTAAATATAAAAGCTCTCATTACTGCTATGGATGTGCCTCTAGGTTTAACTGCAGGAAATGCACTTGAAGTACGTGAATCGGTAGAAGTTTTAGCAGGCGGCGGGCCAGCAGATGTAATTGAATTGACTGTACTTCTTGCACGAGAGATGCTCCAACTTGCAGGAATTTCTGGAGTAGATCCAGCAGAGAATCTTAAAAACGGAAAAGCAATGGATCATTGGCGTCGAATGATTAAAGCGCAAAGTGGCGATCCAGACGCAGCGCTACCAATTGCAAAAGAGAATTTAATTATTAGCGCAGAACAAAGCGGAACCTTAACAAGGATGGATGCGCTAAAAGTTGGGGTTGCCGCTTGGAGATTAGGTGCAGGTCGTTCAAAGCAAGGCGAACAATTGCAACTTGGAGCCGGAATCGAAATTCATGCCAAGCCTGGCCAATCCATAACCAAAGGTGCACCGCTTTTTACCTTACATACTGATAAGCCTGAACTTTTTGAGCGTGCCCAAGAAACTCTAGTAGGTGCCGTTGAGTACGACTCAAATTATCAAAGATTACCGCTGGTTTTGGAGCAAATCGGTTGAAGCAGTTCCCTAAAGTCTTACTTCACGATCATTTAGATGGTGGCCTAAGACCTGAGACCATTATCGAAATTGCAGATGAAATTGGATATACAAAATTACCGACTCAAAATTCCACTGAATTAGCAGATTGGTTTCAGGCAGCTTGCGATTCAGGATCATTAGAGCGTTATTTAGAGACTTTCGATCACACCATCGCAGTTATGCAACGTAAAGAAGATATTGTGCGTGTTGCAAAAGAGACTGTAATTGATTTACATAATGATGGAGTGATTTACGCTGAGGTAAGAGTCGCCCCAGAACATTTCACTAAAAAAGGCTTAACCATGGAAGATGTTACCGAAGCGATGCTCGAAGGTTATCGCCAAGGCGAAACTATAACTGGCCTGAAAGTAAATACGATTCTCTGCGGAATGCGGCAATTAGATAAGTCTCAAGAAGTCGCAGAAATTGTCGTTAAGTATCGCGAACATGGTGTGGTGGGTTTTGATATCGCTGGGCCTGAAAGAGGATTTCCACCAACGTTGCAAAAAGAGACTTTTGAATATTTAAAGCGTCATGATATTCCGTTCACTATACATGCTGGTGAAGGCAATGGTGTTGAGTCTATTAACTTGGCCATAAATTCTTGTGGTGCAAACCGTATAGGGCACGGAGTCAGAATTTCTGAAGATTTACCAAATGGAGATTTAGCAAAACAGGTACTCGATATGCAGATTCACTTGGAAATCTGTCCAACTTCAAATTTACAAACTGGCATCGCCGATATTTACGCTCATCACCCCATCAAGAAATTATTTGATTTAGGTTTTAATGTCGGATTAAATACGGACAATCGGTTAATGAGTCGGACCAGCATGAGTCATGAATTTTCTGAATGCGCCAAAGCCTTTGGCTGGGGGATTGCGGAATTTAGAGAACTAACTGTAAATGCTATGAATAACGCCTTTTTAGATGAAAAAAGCCAATATTTGCAGGTGATTGGAGCAGGTTATGATCAACTTTAATGATTCTGAGTTTCTCATAAACCCATACCCAGAATTAGCAAAATTGAGAGCGTTCGAGAAACCAATTTGGCATGAAGAGACAGAAATGTTTCTAGCAGCTAATTATGATGATGCTAATTCAACTTTAAGAAATAAGTCGCTAGGCAGAATTTTTAAAGCCAAAGAACCGGAAGCAGATTGGGCAACATTTAATTGGTTGCATGCTGATTCAATATTGGATTCAGAACCCCCAAAGCACACTCGATTACGCTCTCTGGTTTCTAAAGCTTTCAATAAGAACATTATCGAAAGCCAACGCGTGGTAATTAATAGAATTGTTGATGACTTGATTGGCGATATTAAAACCAAGAACGGCAACTGGGATCTCATTGCTGATTTTGCCGAACCACTTCCAGTGAAAGTTATTGTTGCTATGCTCGGCTTTCCTGAAGAGGAAGAGTATTTACTTCGGCCTTGGTCCCAAGCCATTGTGAAGATGTACGAAGTAAATCCAACTCCTGAAGCTCAGGCGGCTGCCAAGAAAGCAGCTGGTGAATTTGCGGATTATGTGCAAAATCTTGCTGATCAACGAAAAATTAAACCAGGCAGTGATTTAATTTCAGATTTGGTTCGTGTTGAAGAGCAAGGGGAGAAATTAAATGCGCATGAACTTGTTGCAACTTGCGTACTGCTACTAAATGCCGGCCACGAAGCAAGCGTCAACGGATTCGGTAATGGAATGGTGGCTTTACTAGAAAGAGAAGAACAGTTCCAAATATTACGAAATAATCCTGACCAATTTGCTACGACTGCTGTTGAAGAATTCCTCCGTTTTGACGCCCCGTTGCATCTATTTGAAAGAACGGCAACCGCTGATACCGAAATTGGTGGCGTGCAAATTAAAAAGGGTCAGAAAATAGCGGCCTTATTGGGTTCGGCAAATAGAGACGATAAACATTTCAAAGACGCTGATTTAATGGATATTACACGCGACCCTAATCCGCATATTGGCTTTGGCGCAGGTATTCACTTCTGTTTGGGTGGCCCGCTAGCCCGATTAGAAATGGGTATTGCATTGCCTAAATTAATTAAAGCTTTCCCAAATATGCAGATTGCAAGCGATCCAGTAAGACGACCGACATTTGTATTGCGTGGTTATGAGAAAGTCGCAATCTCTTCATAAGCGGGATAGGAACTTTGCGCGCCTTTGCGGGTAACGCTTATTCCCGCTGCAATACAACCAAATTTCATCGCAAATTCTTCACCTTCATTTAATTTAGCCGCGAAAGCACCGACAAAGCAATCTCCTGCGCCAGTGGTATCTATAGCTTTTACTTTAATTGCTGGTACATGAAGCCCAGTCGATAAATGTCTAACACCTTTTTCGCCTTCGGTAAGTAATATATTCGCATTTAAATTACCAAGTTCCGCAAACTCAGTTTCGTTAGGAATAATCCAATCACAAAGATTAGTTAATTCAGGTGCCAGAGCTTCAAAAGGTGCAGGGTTGAGAATAGTTATAGCTCCACGTACTTTCGCAGCTTGAAATGCTGCCAGTGTTACCTCTTGCTTTATCTCGCATTGACCAATCACAATATCTAAATTTGGAATTTCAGCAATTGCTTTAGCGGCAACAGAACTTTCAATTAAATGATTAGCGCCAGGAATAATAATAATTCTATTTTCGCCACTTTCATCCACCCAAATATGTGCCACACCAGAAGGTTCATCAATTCTTTCTAGATATTTGGTATTGATTCCACGAGCTTTGAAATTTTCCAGGAATTGATCTCCAAATACATCATTACCAATTTTTCCAATGAAATAAACTTCTGCGCCTGCTATTGCTGCCATCACCGCTTGATTGGCACCTTTGCCACCAAAACCAGTTGTAAATTGCTTGCCAATCAGAGTTTCTCCTGGACCCGGAATCTTCTCTACATAAGCCGTCAAATCCATCATGGCGCTACCAACTACTGCAATCACTGGTCTCTTCACAATTGCAATTGTATGGCTAGACTTATGAATTATGCGAGTGCCTTTGATTCTTGATGTAGATACTGGTTTTGATGATGCATTTGCCATTCTTTTTGCAGCAATGAGCAAGGAAATTAATTTACTTGGAATTACATGCGTTGATGGCAACACTAATGTGGACCAAGTTGTTAAAAATACATTAATTGTTCTGGATGCCGCTGGTGCAGGAGATATTCCCGTTGCTAAAGGCGCTACCCGACCATTAGTTGAAGAACCTCTTTATGCAGAACATATTCATGGTGCTGATGGAATGGGCGATTTGGGACTTCCAGAATCAAAACGAAAAGTAGATTCCAGAAGCGCAGTTGATCTTTTACGTGATCTTGTCGAAGGTAGTAAAGAAGCTATAACACTTGTACCAGTTGCGCCCCTTACAAATATTGCAAATTTCATCACCACTTACCCTCAAAGCGCTAAGAAATTGAAAGAAATTTGCTTAATGGGTGGATCTGCTTCTGTTGGAAACGCAACTGCAATGGCGGAATTTAATATTTGGCATGATCCAGAAGCGGCTGACATTGTTTTTAGAAGTGGAATTCCAATCACCATGTATGGATTAGATGTTTTTTATCATCCACTGGTAACAGAATCCGAAGCGGTTCAATTGCAGAAAAGCCCTAATCAATCTGCTCAATTTGCTGGAAAATTACTACTGGCTTGCATTAAGAGATTGAAGCAAAATGTAACTCTTGGTGATTACGGTGCGGTTGCTGCAGTGCTTCGTCCCGCACTTTTGAAAACCGAGGTTTTTGATGTTGGGGTAGAAGTAGCGCACGGGTTGGTTCGTGGGATGACTGTTGTTGATCGCCGACCGCGCCTTGAATTAATGATTGAACCAAGGAGAATTCCAGGCGCTGCGCGCACAAATGTGGTTTTAGACCTGGATGGCAAAGCCTTTAAGGATCTGTGGTTTACGACGGTAGATTCAAACTGGATTTAAATACCAATTGTGTGCCAAACAGTTTTGGCTTCCATAAAAGCCAAAATTCTCGCTGGATTTTTGATTTTGCCAAATGAATGAATTCGTTTTAGATTTTCAGCGCCAGCAACTTTTAATTCGCCTTGGCTTTTTGCGCCTGTGATATCTAAACCATCAATGTCCATATGAGAGGCCATCCAAGGTGCTAACTCATTTACTTTTCCAGTGAGAATATTTAAAACACCTGCAGGTAGATCGCTGGTTGCAAGTACTTCGGCAAAACTCATCGCAGGAATTCCAAGCGCATCAGGCGCCAAAACAACTGCAGAATTTCCACTTGAAATAACTGACATCACAGAATCAATAAATTCTAAGAAATTTGGTTTAGAAATTATTCCAACTACTCCAAGCGCTTCTGGGGTGGTGAAATTGTAAAATGGACCTGAAACAGGATTAGTCACACCATCTAGAGCAGATAATTTATCGGTCCATCCGGCATACCAAACTATTAAATCGACAGCCTCAGATAATTTAGTTTTATCACCAATTGCTTTTAGCTCAGTTTCAAATTGCTCACTACGCCCTTCAAGCATCTCTGCAATTCGATAAAGAATTTGCCCACGAAGGTATGCGGAAGAACTGCTCCACTTTCCAAATGCAGCGCGAGATGCAACGACTGCATCTCTTAGATCTTTACGAGATGCTAAGGCTGGGTTTGCAATAAATTGACCCTTAGCATTCTTAACTTCATAAACTCTGCCAGATTCAGAGCGTGGAAAAGCGCCATTAATATAAAGTTTGTAAGTTTTCTTCACATCAATTCTTGACATCACTTCACCTGCTCTTTTGACTTTAAATAACCTTTAAGACCGTGTCTGCCACCTTCGCGACCCCAGCCAGATTCCTTATAACCACCAAATGGAGAAGCTGGATCAAATTTATTGAAGGTGTTTGCCCAAATAACGCCAGCGCGAAGTTGCTCTGCTGCCCAAAGAACCTTAGAACCTTTCTCGCTCCAAATACCTGCAGAGAGCCCAAAAGGAGTGTTATTTGCCTTTTCAATTGCCTCTGATGGAGTGCGGAAAGTTAATACGGAGAGCACTGGGCCAAAAATTTCTTCCCGAGCAATTCGGTGCGCTTGCGTTACGCCTGTAAAAATCGTTGGAGCAAACCAAAAGCCATTCTTAGGCATTTCGCACTTAGGTGACCAAGCTTCGCTACCTTCAGCGCTTCCAGATGCTGCTAATTCTTTGATTTTTTCTAACTGCGCTTTCGAATTGATTGCACCAATATCAGTGTTCTTATCTAGTGGATCACCAAGTCGAATTTTCTCCATGCGGTTTTGTAATTTCTTGATTACATCATCAGCCACATTTTCTTGTACTAAAAGTCGCGAACCTGCACAACAGACATGGCCTTGATTAAAGAAAATACCATTCACAATACCTTCTACAGCTTGATCAATTGCCGCATCTTCAAAAACTATATTGGCGCCTTTACCACCCAATTCGAGAGTAGCAACCTTCTTGGTGTCGGCAATTGCTTTAGCAATTAATTTGCCGACTTCAGTTGATCCAGTAAATGCAATCTTTGCAATTCCAGGGTGATTAACAATTGCAGCACCAGTTTCGCCAGCTCCTGTAACAATGTTTACAACGCCTGCCGGTAATTCTGCCTGTTGGCAAACTTCAGCAAATAAAAGTGCAGTCAAAGGAGTGCTCTCTGCTGGTTTTAAAACCACTGTATTACCTGCAGCTAGCGCCGGAGCGACCTTCCAAGCAAGCATTAGTAGAGGGAAATTCCAAGGGATTATCTGGCCAACAACTCCATATGCTTTAGGAGCTGATCCAACACCAACATAATCTAATTTATCTGCCCAACCGGCATGATAGAAAAAGTGTGCTGCAACTAGTGGAATATCAATATCTCGTGTTTCACGAATAGGCTTTCCATTATCCATAGTTTCGAGAACTGCGAATTCGCGTGCACGTTCCTGCAAAATACGCGCTATTCGGTATAAATATTTTCCACGTTCGGCTCCTGACAATTTAGACCATACCTTTGTATACGCCACTTGTGCAGCCTGAACAGCCTTATCAATATCACTTTTATCGCCACTTGCTACATGCGAGAGAACTTCTTCTGTTGCTGGATTGATTGTTGCAAAGTGCTTTTTGCCCTTAACGAATTTTCCGTTAATGAAATGTCCATATTCTTTCTGAATCTTGACAATTGACTTAGATTCAGGGGCTGGCGCGTATTCAAAAGTCATTAATCCACCGTTACGTAGTTAGGGCTCTCATAGTAGCCATCGGTTAGTTTCATTCGTTGCAACAACAAATCGTTAAGTAGCGCACTTGCGCCAATTCGGAAATATTTATTTGTTAGCCAATCGGGTCCGGCAACCTCATTAACTAGAACTAATTGCTTGATTGCATCTTTAGTCGTGCGAATGCCACCCGCTGGTTTAACTCCAATTTGATGGCCTGTAATAGCTCGGAAATCTCTAACTGCTTCTAACATAACCATTACTACTGGTGGGGTAGCAGCTGGTGCAACTTTGCCGGTAGAAGTTTTTATGAAATCACCACCAGCCAACATCGCCAAATAAGATGCTTTGCGTACGTTGTCATAAGTAACAAGCTCGCCGGTTTCGAAGATTACTTTCAAATGAGCTTTATCTCCGCAGATCGCTTTAATTTTCACAATCTCATCAAAGACTTCACCTAAACGACCTGAGAGAAATGCGCCACGATCAATCACCATATCTATTTCAGTAGCTCCCGCATCGATGGCATCTTGCGTATCTTGTAATTTAACCGCCATAGATGCTCTACCTGAAGGGAAAGCTGTTGAAACTGCAGCCACTGGAATATCTTTACCACCAATTAAATCCAGGTGATTGCGCGCAATTTTGACCATATCGTTATATACGCAAACTGCACCGACGCTGGGCACAGTTAAATCGGTGGGATCAGGGCGAACTGCTTTTGTACAGAGCGCTTTAACTTTTCCAGGAGTATCTGCACCTTCCAAAGTTGTTAAATCAACCATTGAAATAGCGGTATCAATTGCCCATGCCTTACTTGAAGTTTTAATGCTGCGAGTACCGAGCATGGCTGCGCGAGCATCCGCACCTACTTGATCTACCGGTGGAAGATTATTTAGAAATGACTTTAGGGAGCTTTCAGAGCCATCGACTAGCCCAAAGAAATGCATCAAAGCCTCCCTGCTTATTTGAGCAATTCTTTCAGTGGTCCACGTAAAGTGGCAAGTTTCTCAAATGCCTGCTCTTCTGTGGCGGCAATTACTTCGATGTAACACTTTAATTTGGCTTCTGTTCCTGAAGGGCGAACAATGACTCGAATATCGCCAAGCCAAATGCGAAGACCATCTGTAGGAGGCAAATCGCCAGTTGGCTTTGCAAGATCATCAATTGAAGTGACTTGAAAACCTGCAATCTCTTTTGGAGGATTATTTCGGAACTTATCTAATACCGCTCCAACTAATTTAATATTTTCAACACGAATCGAAATCTGTTCGGTGGCATGGAATCCAATTATTTTCCAAATTTCTTGCAAGCGGTCATAAATAGTTTGACCTTTAGAAGCTAACTCTTCGGCTAATTGCGCCAAAGCAATAGCTGCACTTACTCCATCCTTATCTGAAACAGTAGCTGAATCAACAGAATAACCAATTGCCTCTTCGTACGCAAAAGCTAAATTTGGAATCTGTGCAAGATACTTAAATCCAGTTAATGTTTCCTGAAAATTTCGTCCATAATGTTTACAAATTTTGCTAAGACCCGAAGAAGATACGATTGAATTTCCATAATTCCCATTATTTGTGCGGGCAATCCAATCTCCGAGCAAAATTCCTAACTCATCACCTTTGAGCATTCGCCATCCATGTTTAGGGTCATTAATTGCTGCAGCGCATCGATCTGCGTCAGGATCATTGGCTATAACTAAATCAGCTCCGATTGATTTAGCCTTAGCCAAACTAAGATCAATTGCACCAGGTTCTTCTGGGTTGGGAAAAGAAACAGTTGGAAAATCTGGATCTGGTTGTGCCTGTTCTTCCACCAATATTGGTTGATTGAAGCCAGCTTTCTTAAAAACAGCTTGAACTGTTTCTAGGCCCACTCCGTGCATTGCGGTATATACAATTTTCAATTTGCCGGGTGTCTTTCCGATTATCGCGGTTCGGGCAACATAATCATCAAAAACATCATCATTTAAATTTTTCCATTTACTTCCTCTAGGTTGGCTCTTTAAAGAAGTAATTTTGTCGATTTCGGCCGAGATTAATTTATCTGTTGGAGTGATGATTTGGGACCCTTGATAATTAATGCCATCAACTGCAGCATTTAAATAGACTTTATAACCATTATCCATCGGTGGGTTGTGGCTCGCAGTAACCATAATTCCAACGTGGGCGCCTAACTTTTTAACTGCATAGGCGAGCACTGGAGTTGGAAGAGGTCTAGGCAAGACACTTACTTCAATACCTGCGCCGCTTAGAATCTCTGCACTCTCTTTAGTGAAATCTTCAGATCCGTAACGTGCATCTCGTCCGATAACTGCCGAAGTTAAATTTCGCTGCTTCATATATTGTGCAATTGCAGCTGCCGTCCTTCCAACAACAGCACGGTTCATTCCTGACGGACCCGGAGCAATTGGACCTCGAAGACCAGCGGTACCGAAAGTTAAGAAACCATTAAATAATTTATTTAATGTAACTTCATCATTTGAATCTAAAAGTTTCTGTAATTCTGCAGCAGTTTTTGGATCTGGATCATCAGCAATCCAATTCTCGATTTCGACTCGATTCACGTACCTAATCTAATTTAGTCAGCAATTTCGCACAAACGTGTACCGCTTGCGACAGTTTCACCAATTACAGCTAATAATTTAACGATCTTTCCCGATTTGTGAGCTGTAAGAGGCTGCTCCATCTTCATTGCCTCAAGCACGAAGATCAAATCGCCCTTTTCAACAGAATCTCCATCTTTAACTGCAATTTTCACAACTGTCCCTTGCATAGGAGCGAGTAGACCATCTCCGGTAGCACCGCCGCTTGCACCTTTTCTTGCGCGATGGCGTTTATGAACTGGTTCAGGAGCATGTACTAAAACTTCAAATCGATGGCCATTTACTTCAGTAATTATGTGCTCGGGCGCTGCATGAGTCTGTACAACTGGCGCGCTAGCTTTGTATTCAGGAATTTCATTCACAAATTCATTTTCAATGTAACTGGTGTACACCTTAAAGTTTTTTGTGTAATTATCATCCTCAAGAATCGCTCGATGAAAGGGAAGTGCAGTTGCTAGCCCTTCGATCTTGAACTCTTGCAAAGCGCGTCTAGAACGACTGATTGCTTCTTCACGGGTACTTCCAGTCACAATTAATTTTGCAAGTAAGGAGTCGAAATTCCCGCCAATAGAATCATCTTTTTGAAAGCCAGCATCTACTCGTACACCAGGTCCAGTTGGCAATTGCCATTGAGTAATTTGACCTGGGGCTGGTAAAAAGCCGCGCCCTGGATCCTCTCCGTTAATTCGAAATTCAATTGAATGTCCTCTAATTTCAGGATCGCCAAAACCTAGAGTTTCACCCTCGGCGATTCGGAATTGTTGACGAACTAAATCAAGCCCTGTTACCTCTTCAGATACAGGATGTTCCACTTGTAGTCGAGTATTTACTTCAAGGAAAGAGATGGTTCCATCAAGCCCGACTAAGAATTCGCAAGTACCAGCTCCTACATAACCAGCTTCTTTCATGATCGCTTTACTTGCGCGGTATAACTCTTCATTCTGTTCTTTACTTAAGAATGGTGCAGGCGCTTCTTCAACAAGCTTTTGGTGGCGACGTTGTAATGAACAATCTCGTGTTGAAACAACAACCGCATTACCTTGTTTATCAACGAGAACTTGAGTTTCGACATGTCGAGGTTTATCTAAATATCTTTCGACAAAGCATTCGCCTCTTCCGAATCCAGCTATCGCTTCTCGGACAGCAGATGCATAAAGTTCGGGGATTTCTTCAAGAGTTCGAGCAACTTTAAGTCCGCGACCTCCACCTCCGTGAGCAGCTTTAATTGCAACCGGTAGGCCATGCTCTTTTGCAAATGCAATAACTTCTTCATGTGATGAGACGGGATCTTTAGTACCTGCAACCAATGGTGCGCCAGCCGCAGATGCAATTTTTCTAGCAGAAACTTTATCGCCAAGAGCACGAATTGCCGCTGGTGGTGGACCAATCCAAATTAAACCAGCATTAATTACTGCTTCTGCAAAATCAGCATTTTCAGATAGGAAGCCATATCCAGGATGGACTGCATCTGCGCCGGATTCTTTTGCAGCGTTAATTATTTTTTCGATATTTAGATATGTCTGTGCTGCAGTTAAACCTTTTAGAGAATAGGCGGCATCAGCCATTGAAGTATGAATAGAAGTGCGGTCTTCATCTGAATAAACCGCAACAGATTCGATTCCGTGATCTCGGCAAGCGCGAATAACTCGAACCGCAATTTCGCCACGGTTAGCGATTAGTACGCGTTTCATTTTGCTCCGATCTTCTTAGCTATTGGCCACGGATAGCCTAAGTGTTCCAAACTCTTTCGCAAATAGGCCATAGAAATTCCGACCACATTTGTGTAATCACCATTGATTCCTGCAATTAAAGGAGAACTGAAGCCATCTAAGGTAAAGCCTCCCGCGACTTTTAATGGTTCACCAGTGGCTACATAATCCTTAATTAACTCTTCATCTAATGTTTCAAAAGTTACTGAAGTTGTCACTCTGTCAGCTAATTCTCGACCCTGTTTTGTGTCAATAATGCAATGTCCAGTGTGTAAGAGACCAGTTTTTCCACTCAAACGTTTTGCGCGCTCAATCGCAATTTCAGCAGTTGCTGGCTTACCAAAAGATTCGCCTTCAAATTCAAAAGTAGAGTCGCAAGCAATAATGATTGAATCGCCATTGACCATTTCTCTTACTGTATGAGCTTTTGTTATAGCAAGCGCAATTACCATGTCTACCGGGGTCATAGAATTAAAATGTTCGGTCTCTTCGTTAACATTGCTAACGATAATTTCTGGATGCAATCCAGCGCTCTCGAGTAAACGTTTACGAGATGGGGATTGAGATGCAAGAATCAAACGCATTTTAAATATTTCGTCCTGCACCAAACTTAATTGATTGTGGCATAGGGGCACGCATGATTGGTTGGGCCCAAGTGCTACGCTTAACTACTGGATCTTTTTCAACTCTTTTATGTTGATTTAAAACTTGCGTCAGAATCGCCAACTCTTCATTGCTTGGCTCTCCACTTACAATTGTAAATTTAACCGTCATAGCGGGATATTTCCGTGTTTACGTGGCGGCAAAGAATCACGTTTAGTTTTAAGAGTACGAAGAACTTTTGTAATATATTCACGAGATTGATTTGGCTCAATGACAGCATCAACAATTCCGCGTTCTGCAGCATTGTAAGGATTGGCAAGCGATTCGTTATATTCAGCAACTAACTGAGCTCGTAAAGCTTCAGGATCTTTAGCTTCGGCAATCTCTTTGCGATAAAGAATATTAACCGCACCTTGAGCACCCATAACCGCAATTTCAGCTGTTGGCCATGCAAAAACTACATCTCCGCCAATTTGTTTAGAACCCATGACGATGTATGCGCCACCGTAAGCTTTGCGAGTTACAAGCGTTACTAGAGGCACTGTTGCTTCTGCATAGGCATAAAGTAATTTGGCGCCACGGCGAATAATGCCATCCCATTCCTGCTCTGTTCCTGGAAGAAAACCTGGAACATCTACGAGGGTGACAATTGGAATATTAAAGGCATCGCAGAAACGTAAGAATCTGGCAGCTTTTTCAGAAGAATCTATATCTAAAGTTCCGGCTAACTGCTGTGGTTGGTTTGCAATTATTCCAACAGTTTCGCCTTCAATTCGACCATAACCAACAATGATATTTGGTGCAAAGTTTGCATGAATTTCTAAGAATTCTCCTTCATCAAGCAAAGCATGTATAACAGTCTTCATGTCATAAGGTTGATTAGGTGAATCTGGAATTAAAGTATCAAGCGCAGTGTCAGTAGCTTTACGTGCAAGTGTTTCGGTAGCAGGTAAATGTGGAGCTCCATCCATATTGTTACTAGGCAAATAGGAAAGAAGCGCTTTTACATAATCAATTGCATCTTCCTCAGATTCCGCTAAATAATGTGCGTTACCAGTCTTAGATGCATGAGTATGTGCACCGCCTAGTTCTTCCATGCCCACTTCTTCACCAGTTACAGTCTTAATAACATCTGGTCCGGTGATAAACATGTAAGACTTTTCGTTGACCATAACAGTGAAATCTGTAAGCGCAGGAGAGTAAGCCGCACCTCCAGCACATGGCCCAAGAATTAAAGTAATTTGTGGGATTACACCTGATGATCGAGTATTCAAGCGGAATATATGGCCATATCCACCGAGTGCTTGTACACCTTCTTGAATTCTTGCTCCACCTGAATCATTAATGCCAATTAAAGGCACTCCATTTTTAAGAGCGAATTCCATAATTTTTCGAATTTTTTCAGCCATTACTTCGCCGAGCGAACCACCGAAAATTGTAAAATCTTGCGAATAAACTGCGACGCTGCGACCGTCAATAGTTCCAAAACCAATAACTACACCATCTCCGTATGGACGATTTTTCTCCATTCCAAATGAATAGGAACGATGGCGAGCAAACTCATCCATCTCTTGGAAGGAACCTTCATCTAATAGCAGCGCAATTCGTTCGCGCGCAGTCAGCTTGCCCTTTGCATGTTGCTTAGTCACGGCAGTTTCAGATGCCGCGTGTACCGCCTCATCCAGCCTTGCGCGTAAATCTTCAATTTTGCCAGCTGTAGTTTTCAGATTCTTGCTCATGGGCTTACCGTACCTGCTGTGGGTATCGAAGCGCTAAAAGTCGAAGCTATAAATTTAAAAGTTACGCAGTACTGGTCAGTAAGCGTGACGGAAGAAACTACCTCGACCCAGTTTGATTTAGCTTCGAATTTCGAAGCCGGAAAAGTTTTAGTTGCTGAATATCAGAGTTCAGGTCGCGGCAGATTAGATCGTAAATTTGAAGTACCGCCACGAAAAGGTTTAACTTTTTCTTTTGCAATTGATTCAAATAAATACGAGAATAATTTTGGATGGATACCACTTATTTCGGGTTTAGCAGTTGCTCGTGCAATTAATAATTTTGTTGGAAGAGAATTAGTTGAAGTTAAATGGCCAAATGATTTATTAATTGATGGCAAGAAGCTAGCTGGAATATTAAGTGAAAAAAATGAAAAAGGGATTATCGTTGGTATCGGAATAAATATTTATCAGACGCAGGATGAACTCCCTATAAAAGATGCAATCTCACTGTCCATGAAAGTCGAAATCGATCGAAGCGAACTATTAATTGCAATTTTAAATGAGCTTGGTGCTACCTTGAACAATATTGAGGCAGAGAAAAATATCTATCGCGATAAATGCGTCAGTATTGGTAAGCAGGTGAGCGCTACTTTGCCATCCGGGGAAGTTATTCAAGATTTTGCAACTGGAATTTCAAATGAAGGTGCGCTCTTGCTGAATACTCGTGAAATTAGGGTAGGAGATATTGTTCATTTAAGATAAGAGCGTGAAGACATTTCCACGTGTTGGAGTTATCGGCTCGGGCCAGTTGGCACAGATGACTTTAGCGCCAGCAGCAGCGCTCGGAATTGAATTAATTACCTTAGCAAATTCTTCTGAAGACTCAGCCGCTCAAAGCTCTCCACATGTTGTCGGAGATTTCAAAGATTTAGAAACTGTTCGTAAATTTTCAGCAGACTGTGATGTTGTCACATTCGAACATGAATTAATCCCAATTTCAATTATTAGAACTTTAGAGAGCGAAGGCATTAAATTTTTGCCAACTTCGAATTCTTTCCAATATTCGCAAGATAAAGCGCTGATGCGAGAGAAGTTGTCCCATTTGCCAAACCCAAAGTGGCAAGTGGTAACTGAAGCACCAGAATGGAACTATCCGGCAATTGCCAAATCAATTTCTGGTGGGTACGACGGCCGTGGAGTTTGGAAAGTTAACTCGAAAGCAGAGCTAACTGAATTGTTGAAACAAGTGCCTAGGTTATTACTTGAAGAGCTAATCGAATTTGATTATGAAATTGCGGTTATGGTTGCACGCTCGCCACATGGACAAGCTGCTACTTGGGCTCCTACTCGAACAGTTCAGCGCGATGGCATATGTATAGAAACTGTTACTCCAGTTCCTGAGTTTTCAGCGTCCCAATCAGAATCTGCACAAAATTTAGCATTGCAAATTGCTGAAGAGATTAAATTAGTTGGAGTGATGGCGGTTGAGATTTTTGTTAAAGGTGATCAGTTACTTATAAATGAGTTAGCTTTACGTCCCCATAACTCTGGTCATTGGACAATTGAAGGATCAGTGACAAGTCAATTCGAACAACATCTTCGCGCAATCTTGGATTTACCTCTTGGCGATACTTCAATGGTCGCTAAATGGGCGGTTATGGGTAATGTTTTGGGTGGCAGTAAGAGCGATATGTACAGACCATACCTTCATTTGATGGCTAGAACTCCTGCATTGAAGTTTCATCACTATAGAAAAGAGGTTAGGCCGGGTAGGAAGATTGGTCACGTAACAATTACCGGCGATAACCTCGTAGAATTAAGAAGCGAAATTGATCATGCACTTGCATATATGAGCGGAGAGATTGATGAGTGATGTAGCAATCATCATGGGTTCGGATTCCGATTGGCCAACCATGGAAGCCGCCGCAAATGTATTAGATGAATTTGGGATTACTTACACCGCTGAAGTGCTATCAGCGCATCGAATGCCAAATGAGATGGCGGAATTCGCAAAGAGTGCAGCCAAGAATGGTTATAAAGTAATTATTGCAGGAGCAGGCGGGGCAGCACATTTACCTGGCATGGTCGCCTCATTGACTGCACTTCCGGTAATTGGAGTTCCGGTTGCATTAGCAAATTTAGAAGGAATGGATTCATTACTTTCGATTGTGCAAATGCCAGCAGGTATTCCAGTTGCAACAGTTGGAATTGGAAATGCAAAAAATGCTGGAATTTTAGCTGCTCGAATTTTGGCAACATCAGATAGCGCTCTACTTAATAAAGTTGAATCAGCCATGATGAAACTAAATGAAGAGGCAAAATCTAAAGGCGCTGCTCTCAAAGCTAAGCGCAATCAAAAAACTGGTTTTTAACGCTTTCTATATTCGATAGCCGGGCAGCGATCCATAATTGCCAGTAACCCTGCGGCTTCAGCGCGATTAACAGCATCTTGATCGATTACATCCAATTGCAGCCATACTGCTTTGGCACCAATTGCAATCGCTTCATCTACCACTTTTCCAACTAACTTTGAATTTACAAAACAATCTACGACATCAATTGGAAATGGAATCTCTGAAAGAGTTTTATAACCCGATTCTCCATGAACTTCTTCTGCTCTTGGATAAACGGGAACAATTTTGTGACCTTTATCTTGAAGTAACTTGGCAACTCCGTATGCCGCACGCTCTGGATTATTTCCCAAACCAACTACCGCCCAAGTTTTCATTGCTAAAACTTGGTCGATAGTTTTTTCGTCAAAACTCATGCACGTCCCAATGCATGGAAATCCCACCCAGCTGCGCGCCATTTATCGCGATCTAACATGTTACGGCCATCAAGTATCTTCGCCTGCTTTACCAACTTTTTAATTGCTGCAGGATCTAGTTCTCTATACTCTTTCCATTCGGTGAGATGAAGAATTAAATCTGCGCCAGATACGCAATCTTCTACTTTCTCAGCAAAGTTAAGCGATGGAAAACGTTTGCGTGCAGGTTCAATTCCTTTTGGATCATGGACTGTAACTTGCGCTCCAGCTGCGTGAATTTGAGCTGCGATATCTAAAGCTGGCGAATCGCGCACATCATCAGAGTCTGGTTTGAATGTTGCGCCCAGAATTGCGATTTTGAAGGATTTAAGGTCCAGACCCAATTCTTTCTCAACTACATTTATTACGCGTTTACGCGCACGAAGATTAATTGCATCAATATCTTTTAAGAATTCGACAGCTTGTGAAGCGCCAAGTTCTTCAGCGCGCGCCATGAATGCACGGATATCTTTTGGTAAACATCCGCCACCAAATCCAATGCCAGCTTGCAGGAATCGGTTGCCGATTCTTGGGTCATAACCGATTGCTTTAGCGAGAACAGTTACATCGCCACCGGTTGTTTCGCAGATTTCAGCCATAGCGTTTATGAAAGAAATTTTGGTAGCTAAGAATGAATTAGCGGAAACTTTTACCAACTCTGCAGTTGGAAGATCAGCCCGAACCCATGGAGTGCCTTCTTTTATGTTTACGGCATAAACCTCTTTGAGAATTTCTTCTGCGCGATCTGAGGTAACACCAACCACTAAACGATTTGGCCTTAAAGTATCTTCAACTGCAAATCCTTCACGTAAAAATTCTGGATTCCATGCTAATTCTGTATGTGCGGGTATCTGCTTTGCTAACTCTTGTGCAGTACCAACTGGAACAGTTGATTTGCCCACTAAAAGTGAGCCAGGCTTGGCCACTGCAGATACCGCCGCAAAGGCGCTCTTTACATAACTTAAATCAGCCGCCAGGCCATCTTTCATTTGCGGAGTTCCAACGCAAATGAAATGGACATCGCAATCTGCAATTTCTGAATAATCAGTGGTGAACTTTAATTTCCCACCTTTTACATGCTTTGATAGTAGTTCAGGTAGTTCTGGCTCGTAGAAAGGAAGTTGACCTTTAGAGAGCGCATCAATCTTGGAAGCATCGTTATCTACACCAATAACATCAAGTCCAAGCTCGGCCATGCAAGCTGCATGGGTAGCGCCCAAATATCCTGTACCTATCACTGAGATTTTCATGTTTATTATCCTAATACTTAATCTCTCCGCAAGGATTTTCATTTGCGGTTCGCGTCTTAAATTTATCAACGATGGATGGCGAGGCAGAAGCCTTTTTCTTCTCTGCATTTGCTGATTTTGGTGGCTTTACTTCATCTACCACCGGTAGATCATTTAGCAATCTTTCAAAGAGTTCTGGTGCCAGCGTTTCGTGCCAAATTACAACCGAACCAACTCCTGCGGCATAACCATTTGCGGTACCTAAAGGAATAGTCATCGTGCGCATTTTGCCAGGCGCTAGATTTTTTATTTGCTTTGCAAGATTTACGATATCGCCTTGATCTAAAGTTTCATCAGTTTTAACAGTCTTAAATATC
>JALRDT010000072.1 GCA_023262125.1 Candidatus Nanopelagicaceae bacterium
CCATTTAGGTTCTCGTCCTGATTCAAATTCAGCATACTCTTCCAGAGTTAAAGAAAAACATTCCAAACGGCTGGTCTTAAAATTCATTAACTTAACTAAGTTCGTATGGCTTTACGCCTTCAGTAGATGACCTTAAAACACAAAATAAATTTCCATCAGGGTCTTCCATGACCACCCAAGAAGTCCTTGGATCTGCACTCTGTCCAATTTCAATTCGTTTAGCACCAAGCGCTTCAAGCCTTGCAACCTCTGCATCTTGGTTTTCTGGCCTTAAATCTAAATGAAGTCTATTTTTCACTACTCTCTTATCTGGATTTCGTAGAAACAATAAATCCGCCTCGCCAGATGGATTTTCCACTACAACTTCCTCGGAATTAGCAATAGTAATTGGCCAGCCGAGTGCTTCACTCCAGAACTTTGCAGGTATAGCTGGGTCATGACAATCAATAGTCAAACATTGGATTTTCAACATTTATTTAGAGCGAATTACCGCTGTGCCTTTCTCATGATCAAGGATTTCAAGGCGATGCTTTGGCAACACTTTAAGAAAATCTTCGGCTAATTTTCTTTCACCGGCTCGTTTAACATCATCAAGCACGATAATTGATTTAGAACTAAGTTTGCCAGCTAAGACTTCAAGTGCAGGGTAACGAGCTTCTGGGTCATCGCCACCTTGTGGCCCGTCGATTACTAAAAGATCAATACCTTTAATATCTTTGAAAGAATTTGGGTCGTACCAACCAGAACTTTTCTTGTACGGTGATAATTTAGAGAAGCGAACTTCCACACCTCTTGCACCATGATCCTTCAATAAATTTCGAGTGATTTCAGCGAATTCTGATGAACCGTCAAAGCTAATAATTTTTCTTGCCCCTGCTTTTGCCATCACCACAGTGGAAACACCCGAACCAAGTTCGACCGTTAATTTAGGTTTATGGGTTTTAACGATCTGCGCCAAAGTCAACAATAAGTCTGGAGAGCCTACCCATCCACGAGTAGCTGGCAGTGGCGCTGAAAATTTAATTAGAGAATGCAACTGAACGTATGCCTCTAATTGACGGTAATCTTGAATGGAAGAATTTCTAGTCAGTTCATTAATTTTCTGAATCCCATTTGATAATTTCTCTGTTTGGCGTCCTACTTTTTGATGTAGCGCTCTTAAAGATCTGATTACATAAACAAGAGCTAATAAGGCGCCGGCGCCGACTAATAGCGAAAGGATTTCCATGGACATAGAGTAACCCCGTGGCGCATAATCCTGATAGAGAATCCTATTTCCCGAAAATCGAAAAGCGATACGGGCAACCTATGAAATATTGGTTCCAAATTATGAAAGATTTGGAAGATCTTAAATACCCTGAACAGGTCGCATTTTTGAAAGAGGAGCATGGATTTAGTCAGGCTCACGCCAACGCTTTGGTTATGTACAGCCGGGGATCGAAATCATCTAAGCGTTTTGAGACTTTGAATGATTATTTGAAAGAGCATGATGCAGTCAAGAAAAAGACTATCAAGGCGATTTTTAAAGCCATTCAAAGTAAGTATCCAAAAACCGAATTAGTAATAGCTTGGAATCAGCCAATGCTTAAATACAATGGCAATTACATTTTTGGTGCATCTATTCTTAAGAATCACATTTTGATTGCTCCTTGGGAACCTAAAGTATTGAAAACTTTAGAAAACAAATTAAAGGATTACAAAGTCTTAAAGAAAACCGTGCAAGTGCCTGTTGACTGGAAAGTCGATGAGAAACTTCTTCAATCAATGGCTGCCGAAGTAATAAAGCAACTAAAATAAAGATATGCCTAACCATCAACAGTTGCAGGTAAAAACTCTTAAAACTCTGACCGCGGCACAAATTGGTGCGGGAGTTGGAACTGCCGGAACGGTGGCTGCAGGCTCTTTACTGGTCGCATCGATTACTGGTTCTGAAGAATTAGCGGGGCTAGCACAGACATTTTCAGTTTTAGGTGCAGCGGCACTGGCAATTCCATTGGCTCGCTTAACTTCATCGGGCGGAAGACGTCGTGCGCTGTCAGTTGGTTATGCAGCAGGTGTAGTTGGTTCAATTTTCGCAATCCTTGGAGGCGTTAATTCAAATATCTATTTGATGCTAACCGGTTCTTTCTTAGTTGGATCAGCTAGCGCATCTGCTTACCAAGCCAGATTTGCCGCAATTGATCTGGTCGAAGAAGCGCATCGTGCAAAGCAACTTTCCTATGTTGTTTGGGGTTCTACAGTTGGAGCAGTTACTGGTCCCAATTTGATGTCACCAGCAGGAGATTTGGCGGAGAAGTTAAATCTGCCGCGATTAACTGGCCCCTACTTAATTTCCGCTTTTACCTTAACTTTTGCAGCTCTGCTTATTTATATGTTCCTTAAACCGGATCCTTATTTAACCGCATTAGGTGAGGGAAAAAGTTATGCCGCCGGCAAGAAGCATGTAAAGGAAGCGTTATCGCATATTTGGCATAAACCAATTGCGCTGTTTGCAATTCTCGCTATTGCTATTGGGCATGTTGCAATGGTTTCAGTGATGGTTATGACACCTGTACATATGGCACATGTCGATGTTTCTTTGAGAATTATTGGACTAGTAATTAGTGTTCACGTAATTGGCATGTATGCCTTCTCTCCAATAGTTGGAAGTTTTAGTGACCGTGTTGGAAAGGTAAAAACTATTCAGATTGGCTTAGGTATCCTTTTGCTATCTTGTTTAGTTTCGGGTACGGCAGCTGCTGATGATGTTTCAAGACTTGGAATGGGTTTATTCTTACTTGGATTGGGTTGGTCGTTCACTTTAATTGCAGGTTCAGCGCTGCTAAGTTCTAGCGTCGATTCAACTTTAAAGACTTCTTCTCAAGGCGCAAGTGATTTAGTTATGAATTTAGCGGGTGCTGGTGGTGGAGCAATTGCCGGAGTAGTTATAAGTTCCTTGAATTACGGATGGCTCTGCGCATTTGCCTCAATACCTGTGATAACGCTTGCGCTTTGGTCAATTTCTTTCAGATCTTTCGAAAGCCCATAAATCAATATCATCCAGATTAATCACATCCATTTTATTTACAGCCATTATGTCTGCAATTTGAGCGCGATGTTCAGTTGCATGGTGCACAAATTGCGCAACAACTGAATTTGATAGGTAAGAGACGGTTTCGCCATATCGAACAAAGGTAAGCATCTCTTCGGGCATATCTAAGAACTCAAGGATTTTCTGATCATTAAATAGGGATTTAGCTGCCAAATCCTTCATGCCTTGAGAATTAAGTGGGAATTCGGTCTCTTCCGGAGCGCTTTTCTTCTCTAGCCTTGAAATCAATCGACCTTGCGCAATCACAATGTGATTAGCAATTTTTCCTACGGTCCATTCTGGATTCCATGCTGAAAATGAAAGTGCAGCCTCAGGCAAAGTCGATAGCTGTGTGAAAAGTTGATTATTAGCCCATGCCATATGGCGAAAGAGCCTAGAAAGCGTTACATCACTCATTGGGGAAGTGTATGGCGCAGGTCAAGAGTAGCTAGAATTAGCGGAGCAAAATTCCATAAATGAAAGTGGGCAATAGGTGCAAGCATCAGTTGATAATCAACTTAAGGTACTGCGCCTTGCCGAACTGGATCTTCAAACTGCAGCACTTAATCAAAAAACCCGAACCCTTCCTGAAGCAATCGCGCATCATGAATTTACGCTTGAATTTGAAAAGTACCGAGACCTCAGAATTGCAGCGGAGACTGAGCTCAGCGATTTAAGTGGAGAAATAAATCGTGCCGAAAGTGACGTTGAGCAAGTCGCAAAACGAATTGAAAAAGATGAAGCTCGTTTAAATGCGGGGCAGGGAACTCCAAAAGAGTTAGAGCAAACTCAACATGAATTAATTTCTCTAAATGCCAGACGTGCAGAACTTGAAGAAGTTGAATTAGAAGTGATGGTTAGAGCTGAAGGCATTAAAGATCGAATTAAAGAGTTAAGCGCATCAGAGGCTGAATTCATTTCAAAATTAGAGGCAGCAGCAGTTGCAAGAGATGCTGCGCTTGTAGTCATCAATAACGATCTCAAGTTAATCGCCGACGAAAGAGCGGAACTTTTTCCTACTATAGATAAAGCATTGACTGATTTGTATGAGAAATTTGGTGCAGCTAAATTGAAAAATGGGCAATGCACTGGTTGCAACTTAGCTATTAATGCAGGCGATTTAAGTAAATTGAATGCATTGCCTGCCGAAGAAGTTGCGCGATGTGAAGAATGCCGTCGTATATTGGTGCGTGCATGAGTCGTATTTTTCAAGTGACTGCCGATGGAGGGTCACGTGGCAATCCTGGTCCGGCCGCATACGGCGCGACTGTTTCAGAAGATGGAAAAGTAATCGCGGAGCTCTATGAATTTATTGGCACTGCCACCAATAATGTTGCTGAATACAGTGGGTTAATCGCAGCTTTATCACACATCAACAAACTTGATTCTTCAGCTCGTATTGAAGTAGCGATGGATTCAAAACTAGTTGTCGAACAGATGTCAGGTAGATGGCAAGTTAAGAATGAAGGCATGCGAGCATTAGTAAAAAGTGCGATGCAAGCACATGATCCAGCATTGGTTACTTATAGATGGATTCCGCGCGAAGAAAATTCACATGCAGATCGACTTGCCAATAAAGCACTTGATGAGCGAGTTGATGGCTTTAAAGCGGTAGTTCCAGCAAATCGACTAACAGATCGTTTAAGACAGCCTGAAGTTCCGACTTTCGTTTATATGGTCAGACATGGCGAAACCATATTGACTCCTGATCGCAAATTTTCAGGCACTGGAAAGTTAAACCCGCCATTAACTGAAATTGGTCTTGAACAATCCAAAAAAGTTGCCGCTGAAATTGCAAAGATAAAACCAGATGTTTTGATTGCTTCACCTTTGCAGCGCACCAAAGAGACCGCAGCAGAAATTGCAAAAGTCACCGGACTCGATCCAATTTTTGACGAAGTTTGGTATGAATGCAGCTTTGGTGATTGGGATGGCTTTTCAGTTCAAGAAGTACAAGAGAAGTGGCCAGAGGATTACCTTGGTTGGATTGGCACCAGTGCCTACACACCGCCAAATGGTGAGTCATATGATGATTTGGCAGCACGAATTGAGCCAGCATTTGATGCACTTGCGGAGAAGTATCCTGGTAAAAAGGTAGTAGTTGTAACGCATAATGGCGTTATCAAGCAGATGGCTAGTATTGTTTTGGAGGGTAATCCAAATTCACTATTCCATATTGATATTAGCCCTTGCTCGATATCTTCCTTTTCAATATGGCCAAGTGATGGGCTACGAGCAGTTCGTTCAATAAATGAAAGAGGGCATTTCCGTTGATCACAAGTACTGAGTGGGCATACACAATTGGCGCACTAGCAATTTTTGCCA
>JALRDT010000116.1 GCA_023262125.1 Candidatus Nanopelagicaceae bacterium
GCGAACATCGCGATCTTTAGCAACTTGCTCTGCTTTTTCGTAACCAGCATCAACATGTCTAATCACACCCATACCTGGATCATTTGTTAATACTCGACGCAATTTTTCTGCAGCTAGTGGTGTGCCATCAGCTACTGAAACTTGTCCAGCATGAATTGATCTACCGATGCCTACACCTCCGCCATGATGAATTGAAACCCAAGATGCGCCGGATGCGGTATTAACTAGAGCATTTAATAGCGGCCAATCTGCGATTGCATCAGATCCATCAAGCATGGCCTCTGTTTCGCGATATGGAGATGCAACTGAACCACAATCTAAATGATCGCGACCGATAACAATTGGAGCGGAGACTTCACCTTTGGCAACCATTTCATTAAATCTTTCACCAGCTAAATGTCTCTCTCCATAACCTAACCAACAAATTCTTGCCGGCAGACCTTGAAAAGCAACTTTCTCTGAAGCTTTTCGAATCCATCGATGGAGTGGTTCGTTATCAGGAAATAGTTCTAAAACCGCTTTATCAGTCGCGGCAATATCTTTCTTATCTCCACTTAAAGCAACCCATCTAAATGGTCCTTTACCTTCACAGAAAAGTGGTCTGATATATGCCGGAACAAAACCTGGAAAATCAAATGCGCGCGAATATCCAGCTAACATTGCCTCACCACGAATTGAATTTCCATAATCAAAAACTGTTGCACCAGCATCTTTAAAGCCAACCATTGCTTCGACTTGTTTCGCCATTGATTCGCGGGAACGTTTTGTAAAATCAGCGGGATCTTTCTTCGCTAAATCTTGCCAATCTGCAACAGAAATTCCTTCTGGTAAATATGAAAGCGGATCATGTGCTGAAGTTTGATCTGTAACGATATCAATTGGCACACCGCGCTTTAGAAAATCAGTGAAAATTGTCGCAGCATTACCGAGCAAACCAATGCTGTATGCCTTACGTTCTGCCTTTGCTTTTAGTGCTATTTCTAGGGCTTCTTCGACATTTTCTGTCCAGGCATCTAAATATCTATGGTCTACGCGGCGTTGCAATCTAGTTGCATCAACATCAACGCAGATACACACACCATCATTCATTGTGATTGCAAGTGGCTGAGCACCACCCATTCCTCCAACGCCGCCAGTTAAAGTTAAAGTTCCGGCGAGCGTTCCACCGAAATCTTGGTCTGCAACGGCTGCAAATGTTTCGTATGTACCTTGCAAAATTCCTTGTGTACCAATGTAAATCCAAGATCCTGCAGTCATTTGTCCATACATTGTTAGACCAGCTGCTTCTAATCGTCGAAACTCTGGCCAATTAGCCCAATCTCCAACTAAATTTGAATTTGCAATTAAAACTCTAGGCGCCCATTCATGTGTTTGAAACACACCAACTGGTCTGCCAGATTGCACCAACATAGTTTCGTCGGCTTTTAATGTTTTAAGTGTTCGAATTAGCGCATCAAAAGATTTCCAATCGCGCGCAGCTTTTCCAGTACCACCATAAACAACTAACTCTTCTGGACGTTCTGCAACTTCTGGGTCTAAATTATTCTGCAACATCCGAAGCGCAGCCTCTTGTTGCCATCCGAGCGCTGAAATCGCACTACCTTGAGGTGAATGTATAACTCGGCTCATAACAATTGACCAACTGCTTTCTCTACGGAATTTAGAATTTCATTTGATTTAACTAATTCAACAGACGCTTCTATTTCAGGTGTTAACCAACGATCGCTATCAGGCCCGGCAACTTTGCTCCTTAAAGATTTAATTGCTGCGTTGGTGCCAGTTCCGGCGGTCAGCGGTGTGCGCATATCAACTGCTCGAGAAGCAATCATCAATTCAATTGCAATTACTCGAGCGAATGCATCAATTGATTTACGTAATTTTCGTGCTGCATGCCAACCCATAGAGACATGATCTTCTTGCATTGCCGAAGAGGGAATCGAATCAACAGATGCCGGAACGGCCAATCGCTTCATCTCAGAGACCAGACCTGCTTGTGTGTATTGCGCAATCATCATGCCGCTATCAACACCTGCATCATGCGCAAGAAATGGCGGTAAACCAAAAGAACGGTGCTCATCTAACGCTCGATCACTTCGGCGCTCTGACATCGAAGCGGCATCTGCAATTGCAATAGCCAGAAAATCAAGCACATATGCAATCGGTGCCCCATGAAAATTTCCATTACTACTTATCTCTCCAGTTTTTAAAACAATCGGATTATCAATTATTGATTGCAGTTCTAAATCGGCAACTCTTGATGCATGCGCGACAGTATCTCTAGCAGCTCCTGCCACTTGTGGCGCGCAACGTAAAGAATATGCATCTTGTACTCGACCATCTTCTTTTCCTGCATGCGACTTAACTAGGGGAGAATCAGAAAGCAACTTTGCAATATTTGCAGCAGATTTTCCTTGGCCAACTTGTGGTCTCAAATCATGTAGATGTTTCTGGAAAACTTTATCTGTACCCAAAAGAGCCTCAACACTTAAGCTGGTTGTAATATCTAATGTCTTTAACAAATTTGAAATGTCGTGCAGCGCTAATACCAGTTGACCGAGCATTCCATCAGTTCCATTTATAAGCGCTAAACCTTCTTTGGAAGAAAGTTCTACCGGCAAAATTGCATGCTCTTTAAAGGCTATTTCGGTAGCAACGATTTTGCCTTGACTATTTATTACTTCACCTTCACCCATCGCGGCAAGAGCGCA
>JALRDT010000144.1 GCA_023262125.1 Candidatus Nanopelagicaceae bacterium
GCACTCGACCGGGCTATGCGACGTCTCCAGTGGCCTAAGGATACCTTCGACTAGCGGAAGTAACCAATTCCCACTTGTTTTATCTTGGTAATCTACTCAAATGAGCAAAGATTCCGAAAAGCAGAAGCGAATCCATGACACTGCCCCATCGCCTAAGTTTGCAGAGTTCATGCATGGCGGATGGGCATCACTTCCATTAACTGATCTAGGTGTTTCACCGGTTGTTAAGAATTGTGTCGCGCGCAGAAAAGTTTTAAGTGAAGCCTTCAAAGGATTAAGAATTGTTTTGCCATCTGGCGCAGATAAAGTACGTAGCAACGATTGCTATTACTTATATCGTCCTCATTCTGCTTTTGCTTATTACACCGGAGTTCAAGGTTCCGAAGCAAATCCCGATGCGGTTTTAGTTCTAGAACCAAACGGTGATGCGCATGATGCAATTCTCTTCATAATGCCGCGCTCCACTCGCGACACCGATGCTTTCTATCGAGATGCTAAATATGGCGAACTTTGGGTTGGCCGCCGTTACACAACTGATGATGCAAAGAGTAGATATCAAATCGAAACTCGAAGTGTTTCAGATTTAGAAAAGTTCTTATCAGATAAGAAACCTGCCGTAGTTATTCGTGGCGAAGATTCAAAGATTGATGCGCAAATTCCGGTCCATGAAAAAGATGGCGAATTGATTATCTTCACTTCAGAGCAACGTTTGATTAAAGATGAATACGAAATTGATCAGTTGCAGCAAGCTGTCGATGCTACTGGTCGCGGATTTGATGACATGATAAAAGTTCTGCAGCAAGCAACTACTCACGAACGTGGCGAACGCGTTGTCGAAGGCGCTTTCTACGCCCGAGCTCGCGCTGAAGGCAATGATCTTGGCTATAACACTATTGCCGCAGCTGGTTCTCATGCTTGTGTTTTGCACTGGGTGCGCAATGACGGTCAAGTGAAAAATGGCGAATTGATGTTGATTGATGCCGGAATTGAAATGGAATCTTATTACACCGCAGATATCACTCGAACTTTGCCGGTAAATGGAAAATTCACTGATGCCCAGCGCGCTTTATATTTGTTGGTTTATGAATCCCAAAAAGCTGGATTTGCAGCCGCGAAAGCTGGCGTCACAATTGCAGAAATTAACGCGGCATGCCAGGAAGTTCTAGCCAAAGGATTGGAAAAGTTAGGTGTACTACCTACATCTGCTGAAGAATCTTTGAAGCCAGAGAATGGTTATCACAAACGTTGGACTCTTCATGGAGTGAGCCACATGCTGGGAATGGATGTCCATGATTGCGCACAAGCAAAACGTGATGTTTATATGGGACCGCTTGCTGCTGGCATGGTAATTACGATTGAACCAGGTTTATATATTCAACCAGATGACGAATTATTTGCACCAGAATTTCGCGGAATTGGTATACGTATTGAGGACGATGTTCTAATTACTGAAACTGGTTGCATAAATTTAAGCGAGAATTTGCCGAGGCATCCAGATGAAATTGAAAGCTGGATGGCTAAAGTTGTTAAATAATTACAGTAATTATTGAAATTGCAGAAATAGCTGACCAGAAAAATAGCGATTGCTTCTTTTCAAAGTATGCATTTGCATTTTTCATAAATGTTAAAAGCAGCAAAATTGTGCCAACTGCGAGCACAAAAAGGCTCTTCGAAAGAGTACCCGGCTGGCCAGATTGATAGACCAAATTAATTAAAGCTATAGAGATTTGGGCGTAGCCCAACATGCGAAAGTTATTTGTTTTCATAATTAAAACACCGAATGGGCTTATTGCAATTAGCCCATTCGGTGTCTCTTAATTAGTGATCCGCTGGCATGCCTTCAGAAATTGATTTCATACGAGCAATCTTGTAAATGGTTAGACCAAATACGCATTTAGCAAGTACGTCTGCAACTGTGTAGCCAACTTGGCGGTATGTAAATAGCGAAGCAGCTTCAGTAGCTGTTGGGCTAGTAATAAATACTGGGATCAAGTAGGAAATTGGATAAACAGCCCAAGTACCGATTAGAAGTAGGCGAAGATTACTTACAGTCTTCGCAACACCATCAGGCTGACGATCCAGTGATTTACTAAGCTCAACGAAGAGCACGTAAAGGATGTAAAGGAAAGGAATCATCGATAGCACGAAATAGAGCATCTTAGTTCCGGTTTCAGCTGAAATTTCACCTGGGTAACCGAGAATAATCATTGCAGCAGATGCAATGACCAGACGCTTGATTAGTGATCTTGATGCTTCTTTAGCTATCGCAAGTACCGCAATTACTTCTACAAGCAATAGAGGTACTGTCAAAATCCAGTCAACATAACGGTACGCCTCATTGAATGCACCCTGAGATGTTCCGATTGTGACTGCGTTTTCTTTTGAAGAATGTTCAAATGAATTGAAAATTCTCCAGTAGTGGTATCCAGCAATAAATGTCACCATTGATGACATAACTAGCGCTGGACGATATTTAGCCAACACATGATTTTGTGCCACCAAGGTGTACACAGTGCAAGCCAACATTGAGATAAGGCCAAATGAGAACATGTTAAACAATGTGCTCCATTGACCGCTTGTTAGTTGAAGCATTTATCTCC
>JALRDT010000159.1 GCA_023262125.1 Candidatus Nanopelagicaceae bacterium
ATGTACATGGTGGTTAGTACAAGCCATGAAAGATATGGAAACTGGAAAAGCAACTGAAGCTGATTTAGATAAATTGTTAGATCTTTGCGACAACATCATGGGACGTTCTTTCTGTGCACTTGCAGATGGCGCAGTTAGCCCAGTTGCCTCTTCAATTAAATATTTCCGTGATGAATACATCGCGCACATTACAAATAAGGGTTGCCCATTTGACCCTGTTGCATCAACTCTATTTGCAGTCAGTTCACAGGAGAACGCATGACCACACAAGCTGAAAAAACTTCTGTAGAAGCTGTAGAAATGATTGCTGTTGTAATCGACGGTTTTGAAGTATCAGTTCCAAAAGGCACATTGGTAATTCGCGCTGCTGAAAAACTTGGAATTCAAATTCCACGTTTCTGTGACCATCCACTTCTTGATCCAGTTGGTGCTTGCCGCCAATGTTTAGTTGATATCGAAATCAACGGACGTAAATTCCCAAAGCCACAAGCTTCTTGCACCATTCCAGTCGAACCAGGAATGATCGTAAATACGCAATTGACCTCTGATGTTGCTGATAAAGCGCAGAAGGGAATCATGGAATTTTTGCTGGTAAATCATCCTCTTGATTGCCCTGTTTGCGACAAAGGTGGCGAGTGCCCACTGCAAAACCAAGCGATGGCAAACGGAAATGCTGAGTCACGTTTTACCGGTTACAAGCGCACTTTTGAAAAGCCAATCAATATCTCTTCACAAGTTTTGCTAGATCGCGAACGTTGCGTGCTCTGTGCGCGTTGCACTCGTTTTGCAGATCAAATTGCGGGAGATCGTTTTATTACTCTTAATGAACGTGGCGCTCTACAGCAAGTTGGAATTTACGAAGAGCAACCTTTTGAATCTTACTTCTCTGGAAATACAGTTCAAATTTGTCCAGTGGGTGCGCTAACAGGTGCTACTTATCGTTTCCGTGCTCGTCCATTTGATTTAGTTTCAACACCATCAGCTTGTGAGCACTGTGCATCTGGTTGCGATATGCGTACAGATGTACGTCGCGGTAAAACTTTGCGACGTTTGGCCGGTGAAGATCCAACTGTGAATGATGAGTGGAATTGCGATAAAGGTCGTTGGGCATTTAAGTACCAAACAGCGCAAGATCGCATCACCACACCATTAGTACGTAATGCTGCTGGAGAACTTGTTCCAGCATCATGGCCAGAGGCGCTAGAAGCTGCAGCTGCAGGTTTAACAGCCGGACGCGCTGCAGTCTTAGTTGGTGGTCGTGCAACCGTTGAAGATGCATATGGTTATTCAAAATTTGCTCGTGTAACTCTAGGTACAAATGACATTGATTTCCGTTCTCGTGTTTCAAGCGATGAAGAGCGTGCATTCTTAGCAAGCAATGTAATCGGCAACCAAACTTCATATCGAGATATTGATAATGCGGATCAAGTTGTATTGGTTTCTTTCGAACCAGAAGAAGAATCTCCAATAGTTTTCTTACGTCTTAATAAGGCTTTTAGAAAGAGAGCTCTCAAGGTTCATGCAATTGCTTCAAAACTTTCAATTGGCAACGAAAAACTAAAAGCAAACTTTATTTGCGTTGCACCAGGCAACGAAGTTTCGGGTTTATCTGGACTTACTTTGACTGAAAAATCAGTTATTTTGGTCGGAGAACGTGCCGCTGAAACTCCAGGATTGCTTACTGCAGTATCTGGTATAGCTGCTCGCTCAAAAGCAAAGCTGGCATGGATTCCACGCCGCGCAGGTGAAAGAGGTGCAATCGAAGCAGGCGCTATCGGAAATCTTCTGCCAGGTGGCCGCCCAGTATCTGATGCAGCAGCGCGCGTTGATATTTCAGCTGCATGGGGAGTTCATGGTTTACCAGAAGCGCGTGGACTATCAACTGATGAAATTTACGCTGCGGCATCAAAAGGTGAAATTAAAGCGTTGCTTGTTGGCGGCGTAGACCCACTTGATGGTTCTAACACATCAATAGCATTAGATGCATTGCAAAAATCATTTGTAGTTTCACTTGAAATGCGACCTTCAGCTGTTACAGATCGCGCAAATGTTGTTCTTCCAGTTGCGGCAGTTGCAGAGAAGAGTGGCACATTCTTAAATTGGGAAGGTCGCGGTAGAAGTTTTGATATCGCAATTCCTGATTCAATTCAAAGAAGTGATTTGCGAATTCTTTCAGTATTGGCAGATCAAATTGGTCGCAAAATTGGAATTTCTACAGTTGCCCAAGCCGCTGCCGAACTAAATTCAATTGGCACCTGGGATGGAAATAAATCGGAATTTGGTGGAGTTAATGCTGCACCTGCACCAACACTTTCAGGCGAGCAAGCGTTACTTACCTCTTGGCGTCGACTTCTAGATAATGGTTCTTTGCAAGATGGGGAAGCGAATTTAGCTGGTACTGCACGTAAAACTGTTGCAGTTATTTCGCCAAAGCGCGCCAGCGCAATCGGTGTTACAGATGGCGATCTAGTAAAAATTTCCAATGAAAAAGGTGCATTGGTACTACCGGTATTAATTGAAGCAATTCATGATGATGCCGTTTGGGCCCCACGCAATTCTGCTGGATCAGAGTTATTGCGTACCTTAGGTGTTGCCTCTAATTCAGTTGTTACGGTGGTGAAGGCATGAATACATTGACAAATGCACAACTAATTGCCGGTGATCCAGGTTGGTTAATTGTCATCAAAGCTGTAATCACATTTGCAGTGTTAGTGGTATTTACACTTTTAGCTATTTGGTGGGAGCGTCGCTTTATTGGATTTATGCAAGAGCGTCCGGGACCAAACCGAACTGGTCCACAAGGTCTATTGCAGTCATTGGCCGATGGCGTGAAGTTGGCTCTTAAAGAAGACATCATTCCAAAAGCTGCCGATAAAGTGGTATTTATTTTGGCACCAATCATTGCGGCTTCAACTTGCTTCATGTCATTTGCCATCATGCCAATGACTGGAGAAGTACAGATGTTCGGCAAAACTACTGCGATGCAGATGACCGATTTACCAATCGGTGTTCTATATGTTCTTGCAGTTGCATCTGTAGGTGTTTATGGAATTGTGCTTGCTGGTTGGTCTTCTGGTTCGACTTATCCACTTCTTGGTGGATTACGTTCAAGCGCACAAGTTATTTCTTATGAAGTAGCGATGGGTCTTTCGTTAGTTGCGGTATTTATTTATGCAGGATCTATGTCAACTGGCGATATCGTCGCAGCTCAAAATAAGTGGTGGAATGTTGTTGTGCTATTTCCTTCATTTGTAATCTATTTAATTTCAATGATTGGCGAAACCAACCGTGCGCCTTTTGACTTGGCAGAAGCCGAAGGCGAACTAGTTGGTGGCTTCCATACCGAATATTCATCACTTAAATTTGCACTTTTCTTCCTTGGTGAATACATCAACATCGCAACAGTTTCGGCTCTTGCAACTACGCTCTTCTTTGGCGGCTACAGAGCGCTTCCGGGACTTGGATTTACTGAGCAATGGCTTGGTGGTTGGTTCGGCATGGTCTGGTTCTTTGCAAAAGTCTGCTTCTTCTTCAATATTTTCGTTTGGGTACGTGCAACACTTCCACGTATTCGTTATGACCAATTCATGAAGTTTGGTTGGAAAGTTTTGATTCCATCCTCATTAATTTGGATTCTAGTTGTAGCAACTCTACGTGCGCTTTCTGCGAACGGCACATCACGATTTGTGATTGCAGGATTTGCAGGTGGTGTAGTGCTTTTGGTTATGGCGCTTAGCTCAGCATGGGATAAAGCAAAGCAAGAAGCGAAAATTCCACCGGTGCTTGATGTGCCGGCTCCATCATTTCCTGTTCCTAAGATGCCGGAGGGTCGTTAATGTCTGAAAGATCAGAGTTGGAACCGAAGAAATTTGATATCGATAAGGTATCAACTACTCCGGTTGGACCTGCGCGCGAAGGTTCATTCTTACAGCAAGCAAAAGGTTTCTGGGTAACGCTTAGAAATGTCGGACGCCCAAGAATCACCGTTGAGTATCCAGAGGTAAAAGCGCCAACTGAAGAGCGTTTCCATGGACGTCACCAATTAAATCGCCACCCAGATGGTCTAGAGAAATGTATTGGTTGCGAACTTTGTGCATGGGCATGTCCTGCTGATGCGATTTATGTAGAAGGTGCCGATAACACTGATACGGAGCGTTTCTCACCAGGCGAGCGTTACGGCAAGGTTTATCAAATCAATTATCTACGTTGTATCTTCTGCGGACTTTGTATTGAGGCATGTCCAACACGCGCCCTTACAATGACCAATGAATATGAATTAGCAGATCGCACTCGCGATAAGTTGATTTTTGAAAAAGATGATTTACTGGCGCCGCTTCGCAGTGGAATGTTGCAACCTCCTCATCCAATGTATCCAGGTACTGACGAAGGCGATTATTACCGCGGAAAA
>JALRDT010000056.1 GCA_023262125.1 Candidatus Nanopelagicaceae bacterium
AAGGCAAATCCCTCGACATGTGGCAAACATCGCCCATCAACCTGTACGACACGCGCATCAAAGGCAGCACCAACGATTACGCCGCCACCGCTGGTTCAGACGTGGTGGTGATAACATCGGGCCTGCCACGTAAGCCCGGCATGAGTCGCGACGATTTTGTGGCATTGATGTGTGGTTCTCCCACGCTTCAGGAATCATCATCAATATTGAATGCGGCAGTGAACGACCGCCTAAATAGAGAAGTTCTAGCACCTCATCAAATGATGCGGAATCAGAGCCGGCCATATCTACGATTGGGAAAATTCTTTCAAGATCGCCAGGGATTAGTTGGGATTCCAGCAACTCTTCGCGAGCACGCATCCAATTTCTATTTCCCTTTACGGTATTGATTTCACCATTATGTGCAATATATCGATAAGGATGAGAAAGCTGCCAAGAAGGAAAAGTATTTGTTGAAAAGCGCGAGTGCACAATTGCCATCGGAGATTTGACACGTGAATCATTTAATTCTGGGTAGAACTTACTTAGTTGAGCAGTCGTTAGCATGCCTTTATAAACAATGGTGGCAGTCGATAATGAAGAGAAATAGATAGGTAATGAATGTTCAATGCGCTTACGTAGACAGAAAGCCATTCGATCTAGCACAATTCCAGATTCATTATTCTTGCCAGCAATAAAAAGCTGTTCGAACTTCGGCATTACGCTAATTGCGGTCTTGCCCAAAGTCTTAGGGTCGATCGGAACTTCACGCCATCCGAGAATCTTTAAATTCTCTTCGGCGGCGAGTTTTTCAATTTCTGAACGAACATTTGCGCCAGCTTCGATAAATGCAACGCCAGCCGCATAATTACCAGCTTCAGGTAAATCGAAATCTACGACTGCACGGAAAAATTCATCTGGAATTCGAATTAATATTCCGGCGCCATCACCAGTATCCGGATCAGAACCGGTCGCGCCGCGATGCTCCATGTTCTCAAGTGCGCGTAAAGCTTTTTGAACAATCTCATGTTCCGCTTCGCGCTTAAGGGTGGCAACCATCGCAACGCCGCATGCATCATGCTCGTTGGCAGGATCATAAAGACCTTGTGCTGATGGAAAGTTATTCGAAAGCAAGTCGCCCTCCCCTGAAAGATAAAAATTACTAGGGACGACCTTGGCCCAGAGTGCAAAAGGTTAGCAACAACCAGGCGCAAAACGGTAAAGAATTTTGCCTTACCTGCCGGTATTTACCCTTTACAGTCCCGCACTGTGAGCAAAAGCGCCGATTGCGCCGGTGATAATCATGCCGATCATTCCACCGCCGACTACTCGAGCCGTGCCCTTAAGCAGGTTGGTGCCAGCAGTCTTTGCCGAAATGAAACCTGCGATCGCTAAGCCGACAATGGTGACTGCGGTAATTCTTATTGAATTACTTGAGATGATCGGTAGATAAAAACCTAAGAATGGAATCAAACCGCCAGATGTAAAACTCAAAGCTGAAGCAACCGATGCTTGTAATGGTCTAGCCATAGTATGTTCGAATTGGCCAAGCTCATCACGCAAATGCGTTTCGATTGCATTGTGAGCATGCATCTGCTCGGCAACTTGCTTAGCTAAATCCTCTGTAAGTCCGCGCGCCATATAAATTTGAACCAGTTCAAGGAACTCGCCTTCTGGATTTGTAGCATGTTGATCTTCTTCAAGTGCTCGATCGGATTCTTCAATATCCACCTGCGAGCGAACTGAGACAAATTCACCAACTGCCATCGAAAGTGCACCTGCAGCAATACCAGCTAAACCAGTTGTAAGAATTACGCTATCGCTCTGCATTGCAGCAGAAACACCGACCATTAGAGATGCAGTAGAAACCAGGCCATCGTTTACGCCAAGCACTGCAGCTCTAAGCCAACCAGCGCGGTGCGCCCGGTGTTCTTGATTGCGGCGCATGGTTTCATTTAGTGGCATATTTCAATACTACCTAATTTGACGGATAAATTTAGTTAACCCCGCCCCGCCAATTACCAAACTCACCCATTGGTTTAGTCGCAGGCCGCCAATTATGTGCGCATTATCTATTCGAATACCTTCGATAAAGAATCTGTAACTGCAATAACCGGCGACGTATAAATAAAACAAAGATCCAGCTGGATATTTGCCGGTCAATCGAATTAAAAGCAGCGCTAAGGCAAAATTACATATCGCTTCATATAAAAAGGTTGGGTGATACGTCAGTCCATCGTCGAGTTTGAGCGCCCAAGGCAAATCTGTTGGCCGACCATAAAGTTCGGCATTAAACCAATTGCCAAATCGACCAATGCCTTGCGCAATTAATAAACCTGGCGCAATTGCATCTGCAAAAACCATGAATGGGATTTCACGTTTGTATTTCCAAAGTGCAACTAGGAATCCACCTGCAATTGCGCCCCAGATTCCGAGTCCACCTTCCCAAATCTTAAAGATATCTACTGGATCGCCCTTTGAGCCAAAGAAATATTCGGGTGAAGAAATCACATGATAAATGCGTGCGCCAATTACGCCACCTGGTACCACCCAAATTGCCAAGTCACTAATTACATGAGGCGATCCACCTGCAGCTTGATAACGCTTATCGGTAAGCCATATTGCAACAACTATTCCCAAAATAATGCATAGCGCATATGCATGAAAAGTCAGCGGTCCAACAGAAAATTGTGAGACCGTTGGCGTTGGTATGTAATTAAGAAACAATTACTTCTTAAATACTAGATTTTTGAAGGTAGCTGCATCAAAGTAATTCTTTTGTAATCTTTCAATCTCTTTACCATTGATGAAAACTGTAGGTGTTGAATCGACGTTCCTTGCTGCGCCATCTGAAGCAACATTTTCAACCCAACCAAGGTACTTGCCTTGAGTTACACAATCAGAGAAGTTCTTTGAAGTTATTTTTAAGTTAGCGCCCAAAGCTATTAAAGTGGTGGCATTCCATTTGCCAGAATTCTCAGAACTTGCTTGATTTGCATATAGCGCTTCGTGATACTGCAAGAATTTACCTTCATCAGCTGAACATGCAGCAGCATTTGCCATCGCAGCAGATTCGTTGGCTAATCCAGGATTTTGAGAACCGATAAATGAAAGTGGATGGAATACCGCCACAACTTTTTTGGCATCAATCCATTCACGTATCTGATCATTATTTACAGCTTCAAAATCTCTACAAACTGGGCATTGGAAATCTTCCCAAATATCAATCTTTGGTACTCCGGAGACTCCTTTGTTAAAAACGATCCCGTAGCCTTCACTTTTTTCAACTGAAGATGGAATTGCGGCATTAGCTTTCGCCTCTTTCGAATTATTACTTGTGAAAGAAACGCCGATGGTCACTGCAACAACCAGTGCCACCATGCCAATTACTAAATTTCGAGTGACATTATCTTTCTTCTTCGGTGCTGCCATTTTCCTCTTCTTCCATTTTCCCCAGTTTTGCAATATCAGAATATTACCGAGTGATTCCCGACTTTAGATCTTTTGCCAACTTCTCAACTAATTTTAAGCCATCTGCTAAATTTGAGGCTTTTTGTACCGCATTAATGAACGCACTACCGACAATTACTCCATTTGCATACTTAGCCACATCTGCTGCTTGCTCTGGAGTTGAAACTCCTAGCCCGACTGATACTGGTACATCTGTAAATTTACGAACGCGCTCTACTAGAAGTTGAGCAGCTGAAGAGACTTGCGCTCTTGCACCAGTTACACCCATCAAAGATGCGGCATACACAAACCCATTAGAATTTTTTAGCACTTTACTTAATCGCTCATCATTGCTACTTGGCGCGACTACGAAAATCGAATTTAAAGAGTGTTTTGAACATGCGGCTACCCAAGGTCCAGCTTCTTCAATTGTTAGATCTGGCGTAATAGTTCCGCTTCCACCAGCTGCAGCCATATCAGCTGCAAATTTCTCTACTCCATATTTCTCTATTGGATTCCAGTAGCTCATGATTACTGATGGGACCAACGCTGATGCAAATTTAAGAGTTTCCATAACATCACTTGCATTAGTGCCATTAGCTAAAGCTAAGTCAGCCGCAGCTTGAATAGTTGGTCCATCCATAACTGGATCGCTGTACGGAAATCCAACTTCAATTGCATCTACTCCGCCATCAACCATTGCTTTAATAATCTCTTTCGAACCTGCAATGGTTGGAAAACCTGCAGGTACGTATCCAATTAATTTAACTCCGGGAGTCTTGAAGAGTTGATCTAGCGCAGTCATATTTACTCTAAATTAATCTAATTTACTCTAAAGGAATTCCGAAATATTTAGCAGCGGTCTGTACATCTTTATCGCCGCGGCCTGAGAGATTTATTAAGAGGATTGCATCTGGCCCAAGTTCATTTCCAATTTTCATAGCTCCTGCCAATGCATGCGCAGTTTCGATAGCCGGAATAATTCCTTCACTCTTAGAAAGTATTGAGAATGCTTCCATAGCTTCATCATCTGTTATCGAACGATATTCAGCTCTTCCGGTGTCATTTAAAATCGCATGCTCTGGTCCAACACCTGGATAATCAAGTCCAGCGCTGATTGAATGTGATTCAACGGTTTGCCCATTTGCATCTTGTAAAACGTAAGTTCGAGTACCGTGAAGTACGCCAACACTTCCGCCAGAAATTGTAGAAGCGTGGCGGCCAGTTTCGATTCCATCTCCACCTGCCTCAAGACCAATCAGGCGCACCTCTTTATCTGTAATAAATCTATGGAATATACCGATTGCATTAGAGCCACCGCCCACACAGGCTAAAACTGCATCAGGTAAGCGGCCAGTTAATTGGAGAACTTGTTCTCTGGATTCTTCGCCAATTATCTTATGGAAATCGCGCACCATCTCTGGGAATGGGTGCGGGCCAGCCACAGTACCAAGTAAATAATGAGTAGTTTCGACGTTTGTAACCCAATCTCGCATCGCTTCGTTAATGGCATCCTTTAACGTTCTAGATCCAGTTGTAACTGGGACAACTTCTGCGCCCAGTAATTTCATGCGAGCCACATTTAGCGCTTGGCGTTTTGTATCTTCTTCACCCATGTAAACAACGCACTCAAGTCCCAAAAGCGCAGCAGCCGTTGCAGATGCGACACCATGTTGTCCTGCACCAGTTTCGGCAATTATTCGCGGCTTGCCCATTCTCTTTGTAAGCAGTGCTTGACCTAGAACATTGTTGATTTTATGTGAACCAGTGTGGTTTAGATCTTCGCGCTTTAAAAGAATTCTTGCACCACCGCAATATTCAGAGAATCTCTTTGCTTCAGTAAGAATAGATGGACGCCCCGAATATGTTTTATGTAGGTGATCTAATTCAGCTTGAAATTCAGGATCAACTTTTGCTGCTTCAAATGCAGCAGTCAATTGGTCAAGTGCAGGGATTAGAGCTTCGGGGACGAAACGTCCGCCATATTGACCAAAATGTCCATCGAAACTCATGGGCCGTATCCTACTGACGCCCAAGTAATTGGCGCATACTTAAAATAGGATCTCCAGCGCGAACCAACGCCTCGCCAACCAATATCACATTTGCTCCCGCCTCTTCGGCAAAGATCACATCATCACGAGTTGAAATGCCAGACTCCGCTACTTTAATTATGTGTTCTGGAATTCTTGGTATTAACTCATTAAATACCGCAGGGTCTACTTCTAAAGTCTTCAAATTTCTAGAGTTGACTCCAATAATTTCTGGATTAATTTCCATTGCGGATTCCAGTTCATCATTTGTATGAACTTCTATGAGAGATTTCATGCCAAGTTCGGTCGCTAATGCAAAATAATCAGTAAGTTGAGATTTAGAGAGGCCAGCTACTATAAGTAGAACTAAATCGGCACCATGTGCACGAGCCTCATAAAATTGATATTCATCAACCATGAAATCTTTACGGAGCATTGGCAAGTTAATTTCTCTTCTAACTTCATCGAAGTCAGCCAAGGATCCATTAAATCTGCGCCTTTCAGTTAATACACTAACTGCAGCAGCTCCAGCTTCTTTATATTGCACGGCAAGTTTGGCTGGCTCCGGAATTTCAGCCAATTCACCTTTACTCGGAGACTTACGTTTAACTTCTGCGATTACTGACATTTGATTTGCAGGAAAATTTGGCAAAATTGGTTTTGGCGCTGCTTCTAATAATTCATGTAGCTTGGCAAGCGGCAACCTACGTTCTGCTAAATCTTCTCTGACGCCTTCGATAATTGAATCTAAAACTGACACATTACTCCCCTGATTTACTTTCATTAGAGGTTGGATCAATTCCTCGATCTAGTTTCTGCCAATCATTTGTTGAGTATGGCGTTCTTTCGTAACGAGACTCGCCCTTTCGCTTTTTCCCGATAATCAGAATTAAAGTAAGTGCAAGAGCCAATGTTGCAAAGAATCCGATTACCTCGCTCATTTTGCCACTCGCAAATTATTGGCAGCATTAATTGCACCTAAAACGGCAGCTGCCTTATTTATGCATTCAAGATTTTCAGATTGTGCATCTGAGTCTGCAACTACTCCAGCTCCTGCTTGTACGTAAGCGATTTTGTCTCTAATCACTGCAGTTCTAATTGCAATGCAGGTATCGATATTTCCTCGAAAATCCAAGTAGCCAAGAGCACCACCATAAATTCCTCGACGGTTTGGTTCGAGTTCTTCAATAATTTCCATTGCTCTAGGTTTAGGAGCGCCAGATAGAGTTCCGGCTGGAAATGTAGAGAAGAGAGCTTCAATAGGTGCTTTATCTTCAGCAAGCTTGCCTTTTACTGTAGAAACAATATGCATAACATGAGAAAAACGTTCTATATTCATAAATTCAACAACTTCAACTGAACCCGGCTGGCAAACCCGTCCCAAATCATTTCTTCCCAAATCCACGAGCATCAAATGCTCTGCTCGCTCCTTTGGGTCCGCTAATAACTCTTGTGCAATTTTCTCATCTTGTTCAGGTGAATTTGAACGACGTCGAGTTCCGGCAATTGGGTGAACCATTACTTCACCATCTGTGACTTTTACTAATGCTTCTGGACTCGAGCCAACTACATCAAGGCCATCTTCAAAACGCAAGAAGAACATATATGGGCTTGGATTATGAAGTCGCAGCATCCGGTAAACATCAATTGAATCTGCATTACATTTCGCTGCAAAGCGTTGCGAAATTACTACTTGAAATGCTTCTCCGGCCTTTATCTCTTCCTTTATAGCTGCAACTTTCGTCAAAAACTCTTCTTCAGTCGTATTTCGTTCATATGCTGGCGCACTCTTATCGTCAACATATGCCAAATTGCCAGGTAAGGCAGTTAATAAATCCGACTGCATCTGATCTAATCTCTTGATTGCTAATTCATAAACTTCATCTACTCGATCAGCGCTGCCATCCCAATTGATAACGTTTGCGATCAAAGTAATAGTTCCTTCAGAATGGTCCATTACCGCTAAATCAGATGTCAACATAAATTCAAGTTCTGGAATATTCAGATCATTCTTTGAAATAATTGGAATATTCTCGAGACGTCTTACGCTGTCGTATCCCATATAACCAACTAAGCCACCTGTTAATGTGGGCATATCAGGTAATTTAGGTGAACGTAAATGTGCTGATGCCATGCGCAAAGCAGTCAGTGGGTCTACTCCAAAAGGTGCGCCCGCCGGCATTGTCCCGCGCCAAAATACCTGACCGTCTTTTTCTGTAAGTGTTGCTTCTGAATTGACACCAATAAATGAGTAACGTGACCAAACTCCACCATGTTCTGCAGATTCAAGTAAGAATGTATTAGGTTTTAATTTAGCTAGTTTTCTATAAACCCCGATTGGAGTCTCTCCATCGGCAAGCAATTTTCTGGTAACAGGAATTACGTTGTAATTTTTAGCAAATTCCCGGAAAGTTGCTAGATCCATATTAGAGTTCATTGTGAAAGCAACTCTTCTGGCCAGTATGGCAGGCGCCACCAGTTTGTTTGATTTTTAAGAGTACTGCATCTCCATCACAATCAAATTTAATTTCTAAAACTTCCTGAAAATTTCCGGAAGTTTCGCCTTTAATCCAAAGTTCTTTTCTAGAGCGACTAAAGTAGGTGGCGCGTTTTGTTTCAATAGTTTTTATTAATGCTTCTTTATTCATCCAAGCCAACATAAGGACTTCATTTGTGGATTGATCCTGCGCGATTGCGGCAATTAATCCCTTAGAAAGTGCATCTTCAATCTGCTTTGGGATTTCCATTGTCTAAGTCTGCCTTATCTCAATTGGCTCTCGCGTACGTTATATCCACGCTCGCGAAGGTACTTCTTAACATCTGAGATTCGATAGGTACCAAAATGAAAAACACTGGCAGCAAGAAGTGCATCGGCTCCCGCATCAAGTGCATTTGCAAAATCTTCTAATTTACCGGCACCGCCTGAAGCAATCAGAGGAACTGAGCAGATTGTTCGAACATCATTAATCATTCTGACGTCATAACCATCACGTGTTCCATCAGCATCCATAGAGTTGAGCAGAATTTCTCCAACACCTAGATCACATGATTTCTTGATCCATTCAATTGCATCCAAACCACTACTTTGACGACCGCCGTGAGTTGTAACTTCATAGCCCGATGTTGCACGCCTTGCATCAACAGATAACACCAAAACTTGGGAACCGAATCTAGTCGCAATTTCTGAAATCAACTCCGGTCGATTTAAAGCAGCGGTATTAATGCTAACTTTATCTGCTCCGGCACGTAGTAATCGATCAACATCATCGACTGATCTAATTCCGCCTCCAACAGTCAAGGGTATAAAAACTTCTTCTGCAGTTTTCTTTACAACTTCGATTGTAGTTTCACGTCCACTGCTGCTTGCTGAGATATCTAAAAAGGTCAGCTCATCAGCACCTTCATTATTGTAAGTTTGTGCAAGCTCTATTGGATCCCCTGCATCAACCAAATTAATAAAGTTGATTCCTTTAACAACACGTCCATCAGTTACATCAAGACAAGGAATAATTCGAATTGAAAGCGACATTAATTTGCAACTTTCAAAGCTTCTTCGAGTGAGAATGCGCCAGCATAAAGGGCTTTACCCATGATTGCGCCTTCAACTCCAATTGAAACCAACTTTCTTAAAGCTTCAATATCTGCAAGTGAAGAAATTCCACCTGATGCAACAACTGGCGCTTTCGTAACATCGCATACACTTTTTAGTAAATCAAGGTTAGGTCCTTTTAAGGTTCCGTCTTTGGTTACATCTGTTACGACATAACGGGCACAACCGTCTCTATCCAATCTATCGATGGTTTCGAAAATATCTCCGCCCTCTTTAGTCCATCCACGTGCTGCTAATGTTCGACCACGAACATCCAGACCAACTGCAATCCGATCGCCAAATTCTGCAATAACTTTTGATGTCCAATCTGGATTTTCAAGCGCTGCAGTTCCAAGATTTACTCGTTTGCATCCAGTTGCCAGAGCTCTTCTTAAAGATTCGTCATCTCTGATTCCGCCAGATAATTCGACCTTTATATCTAACTTGCCAATTACATCTGCTAATAATTCTGCGTTGCTACCTAAACCGAAGGCTGCATCAAGGTCGACTAAATGAATCCATTCGGCCCCGGCGCTTTGAAAATCCAGAGCTGCATCAAGTGGAGCGCCGTAATTTGATTCGCTACCTAATTCTCCTTGAACTAAGCGAACTGCTTGGCCATCTTTAACGTCTACAGCTGGCAATAATTCTAATTTCATAAACTCTCCACCCAATTACTAATCAATTTCAGCCCTGCAGCACCACTCTTCTCAGGATGAAATTGCGTTGCTGCAATTGGGCCTTCTTCAACTGCAGAGAGAAACTTTCCGTAATAATCTGAGGTGGCCCACGATGAAACTTTGGCTTGTTTAACCGCATAAGAATGAACAAAATAGAAGGATTCTTTCTCGATGCCATTAAATAACTTAGATTCACCGAAAATTTCAACAGTATTCCAGCCCATATGTGGCAATACTGGCGCATTTAACTTTTCAACAATTCCGCCCAATGCGCCTACCCCATCATATTTTCCAAGTTCGAGTCCATGTTCAAACAAAATTTGCATGCCGACGCATATACCAAGTGTTGGCTTACCTGCTGCAACTCTAGATTGAATTACTTCATCACCATTTAATTTGAGTAGACCATCCATGCAAGCGCCGAATGCTCCAACTCCAGGCACAACTAATGCATCTGCATTTGATGCAATTTCTGGGTCTGAAGTCAGAGAAACTTTTCTACCAGTTGTCTCAAAAGCTCTCTGTGCTGATCTTAGATTTCCTGACCCATAGTCAAGAATTGCTATCAAAGTGTTCCCTTTGTCGATGGAATTCCTGCGACGCCATCTAATTTAATTGCATCACGTAACGCACGAGCTACTGCCTTAAATTGTGATTCAAAAACATGGTGGGCATTTCGTCCTTCAAGTACACGAATATGAATTGCGATACGAGCTTCGGCAACTATTGATTCCCAGATGTGCTTTCCTAAAGTGGTATCAAAAGTTCCGATGAGCTCAACAATTTCAGGCTGACGATAAACAAGGTATGGGCGACCTGATAAATCAATCGCAACTTGTGTTAATGATTCATCAATCGGAACTAATGCATCACCAAATCGGCGAATGCCAGATTTATCACCCAGCGCTTCACGGAGCGCTTGTCCAAAAGCTAACGATGTATCTTCAACTGTGTGATGTGAATCCACTTCGGTATCGCCCTTAGTTTTGATAATTAAATCAATTCCTGAATGTTTTCCTAGCTGGCTCATCATGTGATCAAAAAATGGCACTCCGGTATCTACAGATACATTGCCATTTCCATCAAGATTAATCTCAACCAGTACTGATGATTCCTTGGTTGTGCGTTCGACTCGAGCGGTTCTCATAGCGCGCCTTTCAAGGCTTTTTGTACGGCCTTAAGGAAGATTTGGTTTTCGGCTTCATTGCCAATTGTTACTCTCAAATAACCAGGCAATCCTACATCGCGGATTAATACCCCATCGGCTAATAGCTCTTGCCACAGATCATGCGAGCTTTCTTTAAACCCGGAGAAAAGAATGAAATTTGCATCTGAAGGGATAACTTTTAAACCTAGCTCCTCAAGATTCCTAGCAAGTTTGTCACGATCTTTGATTAACTTTGCAACTTCTGCAAGCAACTCATCTTGGAAATCAAGAGCTACCTCTGCAGCTGACTGGGTTAATGCCGATAAATGATATGGGAGTCGAACCAATTGAATCGCATCTATAACTATTTTGTTAGCTGCAAGGTACCCAAGCCTTGCACCGGCAAATGCGAAGGCCTTAGACATGGTGCGACTTACCAAAACATTAGGAAATTTCTCAATTAAAGAGATTGCAGATTTTTGCGAAGAAAATTCGGCATACGCTTCGTCGACAACTAATAGACCATTTACATTTGCAGTTGCCTTTGCCAACTCTTCAATGTCAGAAATAGTAACTGCAGAACCAGTTGGATTGTTTGGTGAGGTAATGAAGGTAAGTGCAGGTTTATATATAGAAATTTGTTCGATAGCTTTTGAAAGATTTAAAGTGAAATCTGAATTTCTGGCACCTTCTACCCATTCAACATTTGCAACTTTTCCGATTAGCGGGTGCATCGAATAAGAAGGCACGAAACCAAGCGCTTTACTACTTCCAAATGCCAAGAAAATGGATTGCAAAATTTCATTACTACCGTTGGCAGCCCAGATATTTTCAATTTCCAGTTTTACGCCGCTCTGTTTTTCCAAATAATCTGCAAGTCCTTGGCGTAATTTCAATGCATCTCGATCTGGATATCTATTTAAATTTTCCGAAACTTCACCGACTCGCTTTGAAATCGCAGCAGCTAAAGTTTTTGAGGGGCCGTATGGATTTTCATTTGTATTTAAACGAGCCAATGCAGGAACCTGAGGTGCACCGTAAGGCGTTAATGGGCGAAGCTGTTCTCGAAGTGGTAACCATGCTGGCCAGTTATTCATTTTCAAACCTCGCAGTTATTGCTTCGCCATGTGCAGGAAGATCTTCAGCATTAGCAAGGGTTACCACTGTGTTTGAGATGCCTTCGAAAGCTGACTTGGTATATTCAACAAAATGCAATCCTCTGAGAAATGTTTGGACAGATAATCCGGATGAATGACAAGCACAACCACCGGTGGGTAATACGTGATTTGAACCGGCAGCGTAATCCCCCAATGAAACTGGTGAATATCGACCAATAAATACTGCTCCTGCATTTCGAATTTGCGCCGCATCTAATTTTGAATTGCGTGTTTGAATTTCTAAGTGCTCGGCTGCATATGCATTTACTACCTCTAAACCTTGCTGAACGTTATCAACGATAACTATTGCGGATTGTTGGCTAGTAAGTGCAATTTGAATTCGTTCAGCATGTTTGGTCGCAGGCACCCTTTTCTGTAATTCAGTTTCTACGGCATCAGCTAATTCAGTGGAGCTTGTAACTAAAACGGATGCTGCAATCACATCATGTTCGGCCTGACTAATTAAATCCGTTGCAACATCTGCAGCTATTGCACTTTCATCGGCAAGAACTGCGATTTCAGTTGGCCCTGCTTCAGAGTCAATACCAATTACACCTCTTAGCGCTCTCTTTGCTGCCGCCACATAGATATTTCCTGGACCGGTAACCATGTCAGCTTTTTCGCAGAGATTTGCCATGCCATACGCAAAAAGGGCAACTGCTTGAGCGCCACCAATCGCATAAACTTCATCAACACCTAACAATTCGCAAGTTGCCAATATTGTTGAATTTGGCCAACCATCATTATCTGCTTGAGGTGGTGATGCCACCGCGATTGATGGTACTTCTGCAATTTGAGCTGGTATCACATTCATTAAAACACTTGAAGGATAAACCGCTCTCCCACCTGGCACATAAAGTCCCACGCGATCGACTGGAATCCATTTTTCGATAACTGTTGCACCTGTTTCGACCTCAGTAATTTTATTTTCTCTTTTTTGATCTTGGTGAACTTTTTTGATTCGTGCTGCAGCCAATTCCAGTGCTGTACGGACTTCGGGATTTAGATTATTGAGCGCCTTGGTTAGTTCGGTTTTTGGAACACGAATTGCTTTGGGTCCAACACCATCGAACTTTTGACCTAACTCAATTAAATCCTGCTCGTTACCGTTTTTTACCGTGTTCAAAATTGGTTGAATCAAAACCATTGCGCTATCGACATCTAATTTGGCGCGTGGAATCACCGAATTAATCTGGGCTTTTGTTAGACGTTGCCCACGTAGGTCTATTCGGCGAATCATGCCGATATTCTACTTTAAAACTATTTTACGCAGTCTGCTCCAAGAATGGCCTTCAAATCAGCGTTGAGACTAGGAGATGAAGTCACTTGAAAACTTAATTTATGAGTAGTTGTCTTTCCTTGATCTGTAACAATAAGTTGCACCTCACGCTTGCCGGGGTGCATACGTAGAGTTTCTTTGATTCTTTCAATTACTGGCTGAGTTAACTGATTTGAATTTGCACTAACGGTAAATGGTCCCACGGGACCCATTGATAAATCGATTGCAGTCATTTCCATCGCTGGCAATCAGTATTGCCACCACATCAATTGTGTATTCACACCCTAAACACCCGTGTGTTGCGAGCCAACCCATAGCAAGTCGTTGCATCCGATGGGCCTTTTCACGATTGATTGCTTCGAAAGGATGTCCGAAAGCTAGAGAACTTCGCGTCTTCACTTCAATGAAGTGAAATGCCCCATTGCTATCAAGTGAGACTAAATCAATCTCTCCTTCGCGGATACGCCAATTTCGATC
>JALRDT010000003.1 GCA_023262125.1 Candidatus Nanopelagicaceae bacterium
GCGCGACTGTTTTCATAACGCGGGTATATTCAGAGATACCTGCATTAAAAGGATTTATCCCTGATTCAACTCCGGCTTTATTGGTATGAACAATTAAATTTAAACCTAAATCTTTAACTACTTCATCGCGGAAAGTGATCATTTCCTTGAATTTCCAAGTGGTATCGATATGCAATAACTTAAATGGAATTGGCGACGGATAGAAAGCTTTTCGGGCTAAATGAAGCAGAACTGATGAATCTTTGCCAATGGAATACATCAAAACCGGGTTGCGGAAAGAAGCCGCGGTTTCGCGAAGAATCTCTATAGATTCATTCTCAAGCGTCTTTAAGATCTCTGATTTGATATTCATTTGATACTCGCAAAGTCAAAGTCTGAGTGCTTCTTATTATGAAGCGCTAAGTATTCCTCTTGAATCCTTGAGCTCTTATCCATTTTCGTAGTAGTAGGTGCTTTAGGTAGCGAATCTAATCCATGGCTATTTACTGCCACAAATTCTTGGATGCTTTGGGTGGTTGCGGCATCATGTAATTGGCCAAATTCAATATCCATCACTTGGCAATCGCTGGCAAGAGCGGCGCGCTTTACTTTGCCATACCAATCTATGTATTGGTCAACATATCTTTGAAGTTCGGAATCATTTATGGTGATTTCAACATCAGAACTATTTATTTTATGCCATTTGCCGGTGGCGTTAGCTTTTTTAAGAGAGATATATCGATCTAGATGATTTCTTCTCAAAATAACAATATGTGGTTTGAATTTAGAGATGATTTTGGTCAAGGTTTCCATACTCAAATGTTCTGGAAAAATCTTAATGGTATGAGTTCCTGGGTAGATCAAAATTTTTTCAATTGTTTTTATAGGATCTAAAGAAGTTTTCTCAAATCGATAATGTTCCCAATTTCGCTTTTGGCGACGGGTATTTAAAAAATAACGCCAAGAGAAGAACGGAATTGATTTGTTTAAGTTCTCTACAATTGGGCTCCATTGATTAAAAATAAAAAATTCACCATAGTAATTAAGACCTATACCTGGGTGATCAATCATTGATGCCAAAGCGTGGGTTCCTGAGCGCGGAAATGAAATCACCAAAACTAATTTTGAATCAGGATGCTTCTTTGAATTTGGCTGATACTTCAACAAATATTTGATATTTAGCAGAAATTTACGAAGTCCATGTCGGAATCCATAGTCACTTTTCGCTGCAGCCACGCAGGGATGCTATCAAGCGCGGTGAGGTAACCTTTGCTAGTGCCACATTATTTCTCAGCGAAACCGAAGTGCTAATGAGTAGAAATACATCATTTGCGAAAGAACTCGCAGAGATTTCACAGATTAGAAAAGTACGTCGCGAAGCGATTAAGGAATATCCAAAAGTTAGCGTAGTTATTGCGACATTGCGGCCGACAGATTTAGAGAATATTCTTAATCAAATTCTCAAACAGACATTGCCTACTTTTGAATTATTACTTGGTCTACACAATATCGATCTAAATACCAAACATAAGGCGTTAATAAAGAGACTATCAGCGCGCAAAATTACAGTTTCCCACTTTAAATTCGCTAAATCAGCAACTCTTGGTGAGATTCTCTCTTCCTTGTGTGAAAAATCCACTGGTGCATTTATATCCAAGATGGATGATGATGATTATTACGGCCCAGAACATCTAAGAGATTTAGTTGATGCAGCTTTAGATACTAAAGCCGATGTAGTCGGCCGTGCGATGAATTATGTTTATCTAGAACCACTTTCGCTCTCAGTTAGACGTTTTTCACCGACTGGTATTCAAGCTGTAGAACTTTGGACCGATTGGGTTTGTGGCGGAACAATTTTGGTAAAACAAGATGCAGCAAAAGCAGCAGGTTGGTTTGGTAAAGGCACTACTGCGGTTGATCGTTATTTACTTAGCAATGTCACTGAAAATGGCGGCAAGATTTATCGCACATATGGCGCGGGCTATATTTATCGCCGCACCTTTACCTTCCATACCTATGTAACCAACTATTCAAAATATTTAAATAATGCCAATGAACAACGAGTTGGAATTTGGCCAGACCCGATATTTGGTACCAAATGAGCCAGACAGTTTTTCGTTTCGAGCGACCAGATAATTTAGAGATTCTTCAGCAGAGCAAGCTCTCGGTTGCTGTTGTGATCTCATGCCGTGGTGGCCAAGATAAATTGGATTTAACTTTGGCATCGCTTGCAGTCCAGAGCTATCCAGCCAAATTGGTAAATGTTTATATAGTCGATGATGGCAGTGAACCACCTTTAAAGCTGCCGAAGATTCGCCCGGCAAAAATTAAGTTAATTAACTATAAAAATGATCCTAGAAAGTGGGGTAAAACCAAGGCCACAAATGCAGTTACTGCAGTGCTTAAAGAGGATGTGCTCTGGTTTGTAGATGCCGACATGGTCTTTGATGAAGATCATTTAGCGCACCACATGAAATGGCACCATGATGCAGATGATTATGCAGTTCTTGGCTGGAAACGATTTGTAAAAGAGTGGAGCTACACACCGGTAGAGTTGAAGAAAGCTCTAAGTAATGGTGAATTCCTAGATTTACATGAAGAACATTGGGGCAAGGAACGTTGGGAAGCTCGTAGTGAGCGGACCAATGATTTACAGAATCCTGGTGTCGAAGGTTTCCGTAATTTTGTAGGAGCTACATTCTCTATTTTTAATAAGCGCTGGAGAGAGCTGGGCGGATATAACTCAGATTTAATTACAGGAGAAGATACTGAATTTGGTTGGCGAGTGCAGAACTCGGGCTTACGGATGGTGGCTGATCGTCAGGCACATTCTTGGCATCTTGGTTACAGCACGATTGAAGAGAATAAAGAAGAGTTAAGTCGCCACAATAATCCAGCGCTCGCGCAATTAATTCCTGAGATGAAATCAATTCGTGCGCATAGTAAAGATCGTTTCCAAGTCTCTAATTTTGAAGTAGTACTTGATGTACGCAATTGCACATTAAGCCAACTGCAAAAGTTAGAAAGTGACTTGTTGCAAACAGCCGGCACCCAAGCTGAGTTTTTACTTCTTGCAAATTGGAGCGACTTAAAGCGCCGTTATTCCCCAATTAAAGATTCGCTTGCTGATTTGCGAGAAATTTATAATTGGCTAAAGGGAAGCCCGCAATATAAATTTAAGAATGTTGGCGCTGATGATCAGATCCGAATCGAGGAGATACTAGATCTATTTAATGTTTCAGCAACTCCATTTCATCTATTTGCAGAGGCTGAATTTGAGCTGAATCTAA
>JALRDT010000020.1 GCA_023262125.1 Candidatus Nanopelagicaceae bacterium
AAGCCCACGGCCACCATGATGTCGTGCACGTTCCGGATGCCGGCCGCCTTCAGCACGATGCTCACCTGGCGGCGAAGGGCCCAGCCCTCCTCCACGTGCGTCTCGCGCAGCGCCTTGTCAACGACGGCCACCGCGAGGTGGGGGTCAATGACGCGCTGCTCGGGAGTTGCAAGGCGGTCCTCGAGCACGAGGATCTCGGCCCCGGCGCGCACGGCGTCAACGGCGGCCTCGCGCAGTCGGTCGACATGTTCGGGGTTGATCCCCGTCTCTTCAACGCTTTCACGGATAGCTGCTTCTTCAATACTTTCATGAGAATCGCGAGCACCGCCTGGTAGCCCCCAGGTATCGCCATTATGAACCCACGGTGCGCGATGTTGCATCATTATTTTGTTATCGCGAATCAGAAGCAATCCAGCAGCGCCATTTACGCCCCAATGTTTTCCGCCGCAGCGACATTGAATCCAACCATCGCCATCTCTCGCCGCCATAGGAGACAGATATCTGTGGAAAGTGAAATACGCCCGTACATATAAATCTCTAACTTAGCGGCATGCGTAAATACATGACATTCATCATTATCTTCAGCACAACTTTTAGTTATATAGCAACCGATATTGCCAATGCTGAATGCACCACCAAAGTTTGCATTAACGTCTATACCGAAAATGGTCGTTTAGTTATAGAAGGAAAGCGAAACGGATCTACTGCGACCGCGACTCCCCGAATTGCAACAACTGCGGCGCCAAAACCAAAACCTACAACTTCTCGAAAATACACTTACAAACCACGTACATATACCCCAAAACCAAAGACTTCAACCAAATCTATAGCCGATAAAATTTTAGAGTCGCTTCCAACGCTTCAGGTTGCTTATCAACCATCAGGAAAAGTTCTAACTAAATTGCCAGTTATTTTCTGGACAGATCTGCCGACATATTTCAATAAAGATTATCGAGTCTTAGGCGAAAAAGTTAGCGTTAATTTAACCCCTAAATCAGTATGGTCTTTTGGTGATGGCTCGATTTTGGTTACAGACAAAGTCGGTAAGCCATATCCTGCTACAGAAATTACTCATTCTTACTCTGTCCCAGGCACATACACTGTTTTAGTTAAATCATATTGGGAAGGAAGTTTCACTGTGGATGGTATTGAAATGCCAATCCCAGGAAAAATAAAGCAGATCACAGCAGTGGATGTAAAAGTAGTAGGTGCTGGTACTAAGTTTGTGGGTAAGTAAAAACAGTTGTCACCAATAAATACAACGATTACCCACTATGACAACTGTTAAAACACCACATGATTTACTTGCTGCGGTGCCATTTTTAATTGGCTACCATCCAACAGATTCTTTGGTATTGATATCCGTTAAATCTGATTCGCTTGAGATGGCGATGCGGATAGATTTTCCAATAAATCCACCTGAAGGTTCTTATCAACTTCTCGCTTCACATCTAAAGAGAGATAGCTCAGAGGGCGCTCTGATTGTGGCCTATGAGCCAGAAGATAGCCTTGCCGGGCCAGATGTTTTACATAATATTGCTGACGCCGTTGCATCACTTGATATTCCTATCAGAGAGTTGATGCTGGTGCGCAATAATCGATGGCGCTCACTACTTTGCAATGATGAGAAATGTTGCCCAATAGAAGGCAATCAAATTCAAGAATTTGCCAATTCGCGTATAGCAGCCGAACAAGTTGCAAGTGGAAAAGTTCTACCTTTTTCTGATTCTGAAGGGCTGACTCATTCAATTTCATCATCTATCATGGCAAAAGACATCAATTGGAATGCACAAGTAGTTGGTTTTAGGGTAGATCCTGATGCCAATAATTTAAACGAATTGCAACGAGACGGGGCAGAATCAATACTTTTGTTGGCCGACTTTTATAACCAAAATGGTTTCTGCAAAGATTACGATCTAATAGCGCGAGTACTGGGTAGATTAACTGATATCCAAGTTAGAGATTTTGCATTGGGTTGCCACACTGAAGAGACTCTAAATTCTTATTGGGCGATGTGGCGAGATTTACTGCGAATTGCACCCCCTAAATTTGTAGCTCCAGTTGCTTCACTATTTGCAAGTATTGCTTACGAGAATGGTGAAGGGGCACTTGCGCATAGAGCACTTGATCGCGCGATTGAGGATGAGCCTGAATACTCATTAGCTAGGCTCTTGCGAAGAGTATTTAGTAGCGGTTGGCCACCATCAGGTTTTGCTCAATTACGCTCCGAATTACATCCTCGGGTAACTGCAACGATATTTGGATAGTTTTAACCTTAAATTTTGCCCTAAGAAGCCATCTGCAAAGTGCTTGCATATGGCTTCTTTTGGTTTCGGTTGCTAATCTTCGCTAAAAGTTTTCTGCTCGAATACAACTCGAAAGGCCCCACAATGAAAAAATTGAAAGTGCTTCCGCTTTTATTAGCGGCAGTAGTTTTGACAGCTTGCAGTTCAAATGGAAATGATGCAGCTAGCTCTTGCGAACCAGGAAAGCTGACGACAGTTACTGACGGAGTGCTAACAATTGCAACTGGCGAACCTGCCTACTACCCATGGGTTATTGATGACAAGCCAGAATCAGGAGAAGGCTTTGAAGCTGCGGTAGCACTTGCAGTTGCTAAGGAACTTGGTTATGAAGGCGAAGCTGTTAAATGGGTACGTACCACCTTTGATTCAGCAATCGCGCCAGGAGATAAGAACTTCGATTTCAACTTGCAGCAATTCTCGATCACTGAAGATCGCAAGAAGGCAGTTGATTTCTCTGATCCTTACTACAAATCAACTCAAGTCATAGTTACCTACAAAGAGAGCAAAATCGCTTCTGCAAAATCAATTGCAGATTTAGCTAATGCAAAATTAGGTGCAGCAGTTGCAACCACATCTTTAGACGCAATTGAAAACATCCTGAAGCTAAAAGCTCAAGTGTTTAATGACAATGCAGCTGGTGTTACAGCTTTAAAGAATAAGCAAATAGATGGCTTGGTAGTAGATCTACCAACTGGCTTCTATCTATCAGCAGTTGAAGTACCAAATGGTCTGATTGTTGGCCAAATCGCAGGTAGCGATGAAGCTGATGCAGGATTTGGACTACTACTCAAGAAAGATAGCCCAATCACCGGTTGCGTTAACGGTGCGGTAAAGGCAATCACTGATAGTGGTGCGCTTAAGGAAATTACAGATAAGTGGCTGGGAGCGACTGCGGGAGCACCGGTACTTTCATAAATTCCTCTAAAGTATCTACATGTTCAAAGGTAAGAGGCGCTTGGAAACAGGCGCCTCTTCTGCTTTTTCATCGGCAACATATCATCCAAGTGCAGTGGAAAAAGCAAGAGAAGAAACTAGGAAGCGAAAGATTCGCAAGAACCGAGCAATAGCTGCAATTTCTAGTTTTCTAGTCCTTGGCACTCTAGCTTTAATAGTGGTGCTATCGCCTGGATTTAAAACACTAAGAGATACTTTCTTTGATTGGGCTTATGGAGTAGAAGTACTTCCCAAAGTAATTCTTGGATTCACCACGAATATCTTGTTAACAGTTATAGCATCTATTCTGGTCGGATCAATTGCACTGACCATCGCGCTGGTTAGAACATCTAAATCCCCAGCGCTTGCACCTATTAGATTTCTTGCTACCGCATACGTGGATGTATTTAGATCTATTCCATTGATCCTTGTTATTTTGCTAGTTGGATTTGGAATTCCGGCTTTGCAAATATCAGGGCTTACCTCAAATGTATTGATTCTTGGAACTTTGGCAGTTGTCATCACCTACTCTGCATATGTAGCGGAAGTAATCAGAAGTGGAATTTTGAGCGTGCATCCATCCCAGAAAGCAGCGGCACGTTCTTTAGGTTTGAATAATTGGCAGACATTGCGTCATGTGGTTTTGCCGCAAGCGTTACGAAAAGTCACACCACCTCTACTAAATGATTTGGTGGCTTTAATTAAAGATACTGGTTTAGTCTCGATTTTAGGTGTCACCGATGCCGTACGAGCTGCCCAAATTGAGACTTCTAGATCATTTAATTACACACCATATATAACTGCCGCATTCCTATTTTTATGTGTAACAATTCCTTTGACTCGATTTACAGATCGCTCACTTCGTAAGAGTTTGAGCGCACAGAATGCGCAGGGCCAAGCATGAGTTTGTTACGCATTGAAAAGGTGCGCAAAGCTTTTGATGATCTAGTAGTACTTGACGAAATTTCCTTTGAAGTGCCCGATAAGACTGTCACTGCACTCATTGGCGCTTCTGGTAGTGGTAAATCTACATTGCTTCGCGCAATTAATTTACTTGAGCTAGTTGACGACGGTCAGATTTTTTTCGACGGTCAAGATATTACCGAAGTTGAAACTGACGTGGATTTAGTTCGTAGAAAACTAGGTATGGTCTTCCAATCTTTTAATCTATTTCCGCATAAAACTGTTCTTGAAAATATCACCTTGGCACCTATGTTGGTCCATGGGATTGGTAAAGAGCAAGCTGAAAGTGAAGCACATGAATTACTTAAGAAATTTGGACTGCTAGAAAAAATTGATCAATATCCTGATCGTTTATCAGGTGGACAACAACAGCGTGTAGCCATTATTAGGGCGATGGCGGTAAAGCCAAAGCTATTGCTATTAGATGAAATAACTTCCGCGCTTGATCCAGTACTAGTTAATGAAGTTCTTCAAACAGTGCGAGAGCTAAAGAATGATGGAGTGGCAATCGTTATGGCTACCCATGAGATGGGATTTGCAAAGCAGATTGCAGATCAAGTCTGCTTCCTTTATCAAGGTCGAATTCTTGAAAGAGGAGATGCTTCATTGCTCACTTCGCCAAAAGAAGCGCAAACCCAGGAGTTTCTACTCCGGGTTCAACAAGCTGGTCGTTTGTAATAAACTCTGCGCAGGTCACGAGTTCCAGGTAAAAGCCCCGGCTAACTGGACGGCAACCCTCCACCGCGGTGGGGTGCTCCGGGTGACGACCAGATCGATTGAAAAATTTAATCGATAAGCGCGACGAGGAGTAAGTAATTGCCAATTCCAAATGTGACTGGCGCTTGGCTTGATGGTGAAGATCCTGGTGATCGTAAATTCATACAAGTCGGCGATATTGCTCTGGAATCAGGCGATGTAATTTCCGATGTAACCATTGCATATCAATCTTGGGGCGAATTAAATTCCAATAAAGATAATGCGATTTTAGTAAATCATGCTTGGACCGGATGGTCTGATGTCGAAAGCTGGTGGCCAAATCAAGTTGGTCCTGGAAAACCATTGGATACCAACAAATATTTTGTAGTTTGCCCAAATGTAATCGGCGGTTGCCAGGGTTCAACTGGTCCGGCTTCAATTGCGCCAGATGGAGAGTTTTACGGTTCTCGTTTTCCATCATTAACTATTCGCGACATGGTAAGCGCAGAAGTTGCTTTCACTGATGCACTTGGAATTAAGAAATATGTACTTGCTTGTGGACCTTCACTTGGCGGTATGCGCTCTTTAGAATGGGCGGTTCAATATCCAGAGCGAATTGGTGGAATCTGCACGATTGGCAGTTCTGCTGTGGCAACTGGTGATCAAATTGGATCTGTTTCTATTCAAGTACATGCGATTAAAAGTGATCCAAACTTTAATAATGGTGACTATTACCAAAAAAAGAATGGCCCAGAAGTTGGCATGGGAATTGCCAGAAAAATTGCGCACCTTACCTTTAGGACCGAAATTGAAAGCAGTTCAAACGCCTATGAAGCCCATCAAGCGGGTTTATTGGATAGACTTTGGAGATCATCTGCAATTTGGGGCGAAAGCGGAATTTCCCACCATGCATGGGGTGGTTTCCTGGGAATTGGATCAGGAGTTTTATCGCGAGAAATTGCCCTTGCTACAAATTTACCGGGCGGTGTTTAAACCGGCGAAATAGTTACATGTAGCCATTGTTCACCAGATAGCGCGACAGGTCTTGTGCTTCGGTGATCATGCCAGTACTGATTTGGGCGTTTCGGTTGTCTACCACGGTGATCACGGTAAAGTTGTGTGAGGTGGCCCCATAAGCCGTGCAGCGCGCAATCATGGATCCATTGGGTAGATAGAAAGTAATCTCGTTTTGAATGGTGCCGTTGATGGCCTGCTTGAACTGGTTGAAGGTCCCAATGACTTGGCCGTCTTG
>JALRDT010000029.1 GCA_023262125.1 Candidatus Nanopelagicaceae bacterium
AAACTGATTTAGTCTTTTGCTCGTTTCCGGGCCTGAAATCAATCAGGCAAATTCTTTTAGTACTTCTCTGGATTCGCGCTGCGAGTGACCGCGCGCTGAATGTTGGCCAATTATGGCACTAAATGTGCCAAATAGCCATTACCCGCGTAAACGCGCATGAACATTCTGTAAAAGTCCGATACCAATCATGTTTGCAAACATACTTGAGCCGCCATATGACAGAAATGGCAACGGTACGCCAGTCATTGGCATTAAACCTAAAGTCATTCCGATATTTTCAAAAGTTTGAAATGCAAACCAAGCAACCACACCAACGGAAACCAATCTGCCAAATGGATCCGTTGTTCTTCGCGCAATACTAAATCCTCGAATCATTATCGTGAGCATTAAAATCAAAATTAAACTGCTACCAACAAATCCAGTCTCTTCTCCAGCTACTGTAAAAATAAAGTCTGTTTGTTGCTCAGGTACAAATCTGCCATTTGTTTGTGCACCTTGAAAGAGTCCAGTGCCAAGAAGTCCACCTGAACCTACAGTAATTCTTGCCTGTCTCAATTGATAACCAGCACCTTGGGAATCAGCATTCGGGTTAACAAAAGATTGCAAACGCTTTAATTGGTAATCATTTACAACACCTGCTTTAACTGCAACAAATCCGCCGAGCAATGCGGCAAGTAGCAGACCAGCCACCCAACGTGATTGAGCGCCACTAGTTGCGATAATTGTTACGACAATTGCGCTAATAATTAAAACAGTTCCCATGTCTGGCTGAAGCACAATAAATAAAACAGGTATGCCGGCGATTGCCAGTGCTTGAATTACATCCTTATTTCTTACTTCATCTTGTCCATGCATGCGTTCGGTTAAGATCATAGACATTCCAATAATGATTGTGATTTTGGCTAGCTCGGCTGGTTGAATAGAGAAACCACCTGGCAGAACAATCCAAGCTCTTGCACCATTAATGGTCGAACCAATTCCGGGAATTAAAACCAGAATTAAACCAAGCACGCCTGCGCCCCAAACAAATGGTGTATATGCGCGCAGTGAACGATAATCAATAAAGGTCGTACCAAATGCCAGTGCAATACCTATAACTACATTTATTCCATGGCGTTTTAAATAATATTGTGGATCTTCACCTGCTGCGGCATACCAATTTCTAGTAGCGGCATAAACCAATAATGTGCCAAAAATAAGTAGCGCGCCAACAGCAAACGAAAGTATTGGATCAAAACCTGCTGTTAAATTCTTACGTTGGCGACGATAAGTGAAACTTCTTACAGATTCATTCACTTTAATTCACCGCCTTCTTGGTTGGAGAAGCGCTGGTGCTGACAGATGGCGTCGGTTTTGCTTCAACAACTTTTGTTGTAGGAGAAATTTTAGGCAATTTACTTGGCGGACCTGACGGATAAACAATTTTTTCAGGAATTTGTTTACTTCCTTCAGCGCCAAAAATCGTGTTGTAAATCTGTCTCGCCCCTATACCTGCAGCAGCTGCACCAGTACCACCTTGCGAAACCATCACAACTACTACATATCTTGGATTCTTAGTTGGCCCATACGATGCAAACCAGGATGTGGAATCTTTTTTGGTGCCATTTGAATTTAAACCAAAAACTTCAGCTGTACCAGTTTTGCCTGATACTTCGATTGGGAAACCGGCAAATGCTCCTGCAGCCGTTCCATCAATAGTCACTTGATGTAACGCATCATTTAACCATTTGAAAGTTTCTCGATCGGCAGAGACTTTACCTTGTACTTTTGGCGTAAAAGTTTTAACTACCGTGCCATCGGTTTTTACAATAGCTTTTGCAACTAATGGTTGCCATAAGGTTCCGCCATTTGCAATCGCCGCATAGCTCTGAGCTAACTTCAGCGGAGTAATTACGGTATCGCCCTGACCAATAGAGAAGTTAACTGCGTCGCCGGCACGCAATACTCCTCCATCAATGCAATTCTCTTTTGCTAACTGAATCAGAAATGGGGTTAGATCTTTTTTAGCGGCACGTTTTTCGTAGTTGCAGTAAAAATTCTTATTCTCTTTCCAGTAATCCATTCTCCATTGACGATCAGGAATACGGCCCTCTAATTCGCCTGGTAAATCGATGCCGGTCTTCTGTTCCAATTGGAAATCATGTGCAGCTTGGAAGAAATAATCATTTGGGTTTTTCGGACTTAAGCCGCCGTCCTTTAACCACTCTGAATATGCGATTTTGTACCAAAGAGTGTCACAAGAAGCGGCGATACCGGTCTTCATCGATATTCGGCCAAGGGCGCGCGATTCATAGTTGGTAAATTCGCGGTTACCCACTTTGTACTTACCTGGACAATCGTAAGTTGTATTTAAGTTGTAACCAGCTTTAACTGCTGCGAAAATCGAGAACGCTTTAAA
>JALRDT010000030.1 GCA_023262125.1 Candidatus Nanopelagicaceae bacterium
TGATGAAGAATTTAATCGCGGCAAAAATGCAGTTCGTGCCGGCGTGTTATTGGCTGGAGAAGATTCTGCGTATCGAATGGACCGAATTGGTAGCTCTGAAATATGGGATGGCTATGCCAAGAGCCCAGATGAGATGATGGCGGATTTAAATTCAGTTACTAAAGCTCAAGTTGAAGAAATTGCTCGCGAATTCTTTACCAGACCGCTTACCCTTGGCCTTGCAGGCTCGAAAGCCGATGCAGCTGAATTTGAAAGGATATTGGCATGATCAAAGTTGGCGTACTTGGTTCAAAAGGTCGCATGGGCTCAGAAGTTGTTAAAGCCGTTTCCGGTGCCAATGATCTAGAACTTCATGCTTCAGTTGATTTAGGCGATTCTCTTGATGCGCTTAAAGGCGCTGATGTTGTAGTTGATTTCACCAACCCAGAAGGGGTTATGAAAAATCTCGAATTCTTAATTAACAATGACATCAATGTTGTAGTTGGCACAACTGGTTTTGATGCCGGAAAACTTGCAAAAGTCGAAGGTTGGTTAGCTTCGCATCCAAAAGTTGGTGTATTTATCGCGCCTAACTTTGCGATTGGCGCAGTTTTGATGATGGAGTTTGCAAAGCAAGCTGCACCATATTTTGAATCTGTAGAAATTATCGAATTACATCATCCAAATAAAGTGGATGCCCCATCTGGCACCGCAGCACGCACAGCAGAGTTAATTAATAAAGCACGTAGCACTATGCAGAAGCAACCAGATGCTACAAATACCGGTCTTGATGGTGCCCGCGGTGCAAAGATTGGTGATGTGCCAATTCATTCTGTGCGTCTTCGCGGATTAGTAGCGCATCAAGAAGTCTTGTTCGGTGGACTTGGCGAAACTTTAACAATCCGCCATGATTCATTAGATCGTGTTGGATTTATGCCAGGTGTACTACTTGGTTGTAGAGAAATCGTTAAAAACCCTGGACTAACAATTGGATTGGAGAAATTCCTATGAGCGAAATAACAATGTATTCAGCAGATTGGTGCGGTGATTGCCGACGTTCAAAGCGGCTACTCGACGAACTTGGCGTAGCGTATGACATTATCGATGTTGAAAAAGATCCAACTCAGATCGAAAAGGTCAAAGAAATCAATGGCGGCGCGCAGAGCATTCCAGTAATTCTATTTTCAGATGGAACTCATATGACCGAACCTTCAGATCCAGATTTACGTAAAAAACTAGAAGAATTAAAGTTAATTTAATCTAACTAATAAAGCTGAAACAAAGGCCGCGATTCCCACTACAACTGGGAACGGGGCCTTTAGTTTTAGCGCAACTGCGGCGACAGCTAAACCTGCTGCGCGGTGATCGATTCCTAGTTCTTTCTTTGTGGCAAAAGCTTGTACAGCGACCAGGGCACTTAACATTGCAATTGGCAAGAGTGCATTGATGCGACGAACCGCATCGCTCTCTAGAACTCTTGAGGGAATTAAAGTGCCAGAGTACTTAATCAAGAATGCAATAACTGAAGTGCCGATAGTGGCGATCCAAAAGCTGTTCATGAATTAAACCGTCTTAAATTTCGCGAAGGCAACTGCAAGTAATGCGGTTGCAATGATTGGCAGCCCAGCTGCAACGATTGGAGTAAGCACAATTGCAAGCGCTGCAGCGCTGATTGCTAATACATAATCATCTATAGATTTAAGTCGTGGCCAAACCAAAGCCAAGAATGCAGCAGGAACAGCCGCATCTAAGCCCCACATGGATGGATCTCCGATTGCTTTCGCACCTAGCGCGCCAAGAAGAGTAAACAAGTTCCAGAAGAAATAAACGCCAGCACCAGTTAGCCAGAAACCATGTCGCATCGCGTTTTCTCCGCGCAACTCTTCAGCAGTCGATACAGCGGTGGATTCATCAATTGTTATTTGCGTTGCAATAATTTTCTTAAAGCCAGTTACCTGCAGAATTGGTTTCATAATCATTGAATAAATTGCATTGCGCATTCCAAGTAAGGAAGCGGTAGCAATTCCTGCCAGGGCGCTACCACCTGCACCAAGTACGCCAATTACGGCAAATTGTGATGCTCCGGTGAAGGTCAAAAGACTAAGCAGACATGCCTGCCAAACAGTGAAACCTGCCGCCACCGCTGCCGCACCGAAGGCGGTTCCGTATGCGCCAACTGCGAAACTGACGCTAAGTGACTTGCTTAACGTGGCGCGGTTGACCGAAGACATGGTCGGGATTCTATAGGGTCTGCCACATGAGTGAGATTGTGTTTAGAGATGATGTAACCGTCGAATTGGTAAAGAGCAGCGCCAGCGACGCAGATGTAATTTGGGCAGCTCGCGTTTCAACTGCCGGAGAAACCTCTCTAGATGAAATCAATAAAAATGCTGATCGCAGCGCAGGGCTAATCGATTATTTAGCTCGCGAACGACATGGTTCTCCATTTGAGCACACATCATTTACATTTTTTATTAGCGCGCCAATTTTTGTTTTCCGTGAATTTATGCGCCATCGAATCGCTTCATACAACGAAGAATCTGGCCGTTATCGCGAACTAAAACCGGTTTTTTATATTCCTAGTAAGGATCGTAAATTAATTCAAGTTGGCAAAACAGGTCATTACACATTCGAACCTGGTACAGATGCGCAATATGAATTAATGGTCGCAGAAATGAAAAAGGCTTATATTGCAGCATACGATGCATATCAAAAGATGTTAGAGGCAGGTATTGCTCGTGAAGTAGCTCGTGCAACTCTTCCGGTTGCAACATATTCATCAATGTACGTAACCATGAACGCGCGTGCACTCATGAACTTCTTGTCACTTCGCACCACTGCAGAAGGTTCACATTTCCCAAGCTACCCTCAGCGCGAAATTGAGATGGTAGGAGAGAAGATGGAAGCCTTTTTTGCAGAGAAGATGCCGCTGGTGCATGCTGCATTTAATAAATCAGGTCGCGTTTCTCCATAACATTAAGTAGGCTTGAGATATGACAACAGCGCCATTCGGTCGATTAATCACCGCAATGGTGACCCCCTTTAAAGCAGATTTATCGGTTGACTGGGCGGGCGTAGAAACACTTGCTAAGCATTTGGTTTCAACTGGGCATGATGCAATTGTGGTATCTGGCACTACCGGCGAAGCCCCAACAACTAGCGATGATGAAAAAGATGAATTAATCCGAGTTGTTAAAGCAACTGTCGGTGACAAAGTAAAAGTTATTGCTGGTGCCGGAAACAATGAAACACCACATTCCGTCGAACAAGCGCTGCATGCGCAATCTGTTGGTGCAGATGGTCTATTAGTTGTAACTCCTTATTACAACAAACCACCACAGGCAGGCATTGAGGCGCACTTCCGCGCGATTGCAGATGCAGTTGATCTACCTGTAATGATTTATGACATTCCCGGCCGCACCGGTGTTGAAATCGAACCAGACACAATTGTTAAATTATCAGAACATAAAAATATTGTGGCGCTAAAAGATGCCAAAGGTAATGTCGCATCGACATCATGGGTCATTAAGCGTTGCGGAATTCCTGTTTATTCCGGTGATGATATTTTAAATTTACCGTTACTTTCGGTTGGAGCAGTTGGATTTGTAAGCGTATGTGGCCATACTGTTGGCGCACAATTACGCGAGATGTTAGATGCATGGTTTGCTGGTAATGCAGCAAGAGCGCTAGAAATTCACCAACAACTTTTGCCGGTATTTACCGGAACTTTCCGCACACAAGGTGCGATCCTTACCAAAGCTGGGCTTAATTTAATGGGGCTACCTGGCGGCCACACACGATTACCTTTAGTTGATGCAACCCCTGCACAGATCGAACAACTAAAACTTGATCTGCGTGCAGGCGGTGTAAATGTTTAATGAGTAACCATCCACATCCAAATCTAGGCGAACCATCTAAATTAGCTAAAGATGGTCTTCGTTTAGTTGCCCTTGGTGGCCTCGGCGAAATTGGCCGAAATATGATGGTTTATGAATACGACAACGAGCTACTTATTGTTGATGTGGGCGTACTCTTTCCAGAAGAGAGTCAACCAGGTATCGATTTAATTCTCCCTGATTTTTCATATATTCGTGAACGTTTAGATGATGTAACTGCAATATTTCTAACACATGGACATGAAGATCATATTGGTGCAGTTCCGTATCTATTGCGCGAACGTGGAGATATTCCAGTTTATGGATCTCCACTTACACTTGCTCTAACTGCATCAAAACTAAAAGAACATCGCATCACAGGATTAATGCGAGAGATTCAAGATGGAGAAAAGGTAAAGATTGGAAGTTTTGAAGTTGAAGCAGTAGCTGTAAATCACTCAATTCCAGATGCGCTAGCTCTTGCAATAACTTGCGGCGCCGGAACTGTTTTACATACTGGTGATTTCAAGATGGATCAGCTACCGCTTGATGGAAGAATCACTGATTTAACTCGCTTTGCATCTCTTGGTGCAGCTGGAGTTGATCTATTTCTGGTCGATTCTACAAATGCTGACGTACCAGGCTTTACGCCGTCAGAGCGCGAAATTATGCCGACGCTAGATCGAATTATTGCTAACACTAGACGCCGAGTAATTGTGGCTTCATTCGCATCGCATGTTCATCGAATTCAGCAGGTGATTGACATTGCCGCGATGCATAATCGTAAAGTCTGTTTTATTGGCCGTTCGATGGTGCGTAATATGGAAATCGCAGCGCGAATGGGTTATTTAAATATTCCAGCTTTTGTACTGATTGAAAAAGATGATCTAGATAAATATGGCGACGATGTAGTTTTAATTTGCACCGGAAGCCAAGGCGAACCCTTAGCAGCCCTTTCTCGAATGGCATATGGCGAGCATTCAATTGTGGTCGGAGAAGGCGATACTGTCGTTCTAGCCTCCTCATTAATTCCAGGCAATGAATCACCGGTGTACAGAGTGATTAATGAACTGACACGTCTTGGCGCCAAAGTGGTTCATAAAGGAAATGCCATGGTTCATGTTTCCGGTCACGCAGCTGCAGGTGAGTTGTTGTATTGCTATAACTTGGTTAAGCCAAAGAATGTGATGCCAATTCACGGTGAATGGCGACACATGAAAGCAAATGCAGAATTAGCAATTCAAACAGGTGTAAAAAGAAATAACACCGTAGTTGTTGAAAATGGAATTGTCGTTGATTTAGTTGAAGGTCGCGCGCAAGTATCTGGCGCCGTTCCATGCGGATTTGTATACGTTGATAGTCAATCAATTGGCGAAATTACCGAATCCACTTTAAAAGATCGACGTATACTAGGTGAAGAAGGATTTATCTCTGTGGTAGTTGTAATTGATTCACAAAAGGGAACCATTGTTGCCGGTCCTGATATTCATGCCCGCGGATTTAATGAAGATCCTGCGATGTTTGATGAAGTTAAAAATAGAATTGAAAAAGCCTTGGCTGCTGCAGTGGCGCAAGGCACCAATGGCACACATCAACTTTCACAAGTTGTTCGAAAGACAATTGGTAATTGGGTAGGGCAGGAGCACCGAAGAAAACCAATGATCGTCCCGCTTGTCATCGAGGTTTAAGCGCCTCTCTAATATAGGCTTGCCGGTCGTGGCTAAACGTAAGAAAACTTCCAAATCAGTACTTTCGGTACTCGGATCTATCTGGCGTGGTTTCGCCAAAGGTCTAGGCAATGCCATTCGTTTCACCACTCGCGCAGCAAAAGATTTAGATTCAGTTCATCAACGCGATGGCGCAGGGTTGCTTCTAGTAATTATTGGTTTAGCAGCAGTTGCTGGCACTTGGATGAACTCGCAGAGCACGGTCAGTAAAGCTTTATATTCATTTTTCTATGGTGGATTTGGACGCGTCGGCTTTTTAGCTCCACTTGTACTTTTCTATTTTGCAATTCGACTATTTAGATCACCTGATGAGAAACGCGAAACCGCTCGAATTACTGTCGGAACAATCGCACTTTTAATATCTGCAACGGGACTTGCACACCTATTTAATGGTTCGGAAGGAACCGGCGCAACAGCAATGCGCCATGGCGGAGGCTGGATTGGTTATGGTGTAACTAAACCGCTAACTGCAATTCTGACTCCACTTCTTACCTACCCAGTACTATTTTTAATCTTTGGTTTTGGATTATTGGTTGTAACAGCCACTCCATTTTCGCAGGTAGCAATAAGAATAAAATCCACTTTTATTTGGCTCAAAACTAAAATGCCAAAGAGATCCAATTCTGAAGAAGATGATGAAATATATGAATCAGAACCTTTTGAATCTCCTTTAGTTTCGCAGATGGAAGAACCAGAAGAAGATTATGACGAACCAGAAGAGGAAGAGTTTGATGAGGAATTCACTGTAGAGATTCCGAAAGCTCATCCATCGACAGAACCAGTCAAACGACCAGTGCAGATGATGCTGACGCCTGATAGTAAATATGTTCTACCTTCTCCAGAATTATTAAAGAGTGGGCCAGCAGCAAAGGGAAAGAGCAAAGCAAACGATGCCGTTGTCAGCTCTCTTACAGAATTATTTGCAGAATTTGAAATTGATGCCACCGTAACTGGGTTTATGCGCGGACCAACTGTTACTCGCTATGAAATCGAATTAGGTAATGCTGTAAAGGTTGAACGAATTACTGCGCTATCAAAGAATATTGCCTATGCTGTTGCATCAAGTGAAGTACGAATTCTCTCTCCGATTCCAGGCAAGTCAGCAGTTGGCATTGAAATTCCAAATACCGATCGTGAAATCGTGGCATTAGGCGATGTTTTACGCTCAAGTGTTGCTGGCCAAGATATGCATCCAATGTTGGTTGCGCTCGGTAAAGATGTTGAAGGTAATTACATCTGCGCTAACTTGGCCAAGATGCCACATTTATTAGTTGCAGGTGCCACTGGTGCAGGTAAATCCTCAATGATTAATTCGATGATTACTTCAATCATGATGCGTTCTACGCCAGATGAGGTTCGTTTAGTTTTGATCGATCCTAAACGAGTGGAACTAAATGCTTATGAAAATATTCCGCATTTAATTACCCCAATTATCACCAATCCAAAGAAGGCGGCAGATGCGCTGCAATGGGTAGTTCGCGAGATGGATCTTAGATATGAAGATCTAGCTACCTTTGGTTTCCGCCATATTGATGATTTCAATAAAGCAGTTCGCGCTGGAAAAGTTGCCGCTCCTCCTGGCAGTGATCGAATTCTGGAACCATATCCATATTTACTTGTAATTATCGATGAATTAGCAGATTTGATGATGATTGCTGCAAAAGATGTTGAAGAGTGTGTAGTACGAATTACCCAGCTGGCTCGTTCTGCTGGTATTCACTTAGTACTTGCAACCCAGCGCCCATCAGTTGATGTCGTAACTGGATTAATAAAAGCTAACGTACCTTCAAGGCTCTCATTTGCGACATCTTCACTTGCTGATAGCCGCGTTATCTTGGATGCACCAGGAGCGGAGAAATTAATTGGCCAAGGTGATGGTTTATTTGTGCCGATGGGTGCATCGCGACCAATTCGTATCCAAGGAGCATATGTTTCAGAGCGCGAAATTGCAGATGTAGTTGGTCATGTGCGCAAACAATTGGCACCACGTTTCCGCGATGATGTTACAACTTCACAAAAGGTTGTAGTTAGCGCGGTTAATGAAATCGGTGATGATTATGAATTATTGCTGCAAGCAGTTCACTTGGTGGTAACAACACAAATCGGATCTACCTCAATGTTGCAACGTAAACTGCGAATTGGTTTTGCTAAGGCAGGGCGATTGATGGACTTAATGGAATCTCGAGGGATTGTTGGGCCCTCCGAAGGTTCCAAAGCTAGAGCAGTGCTGGTTAAGCCTGAAGAGCTTGATACTGTACCAAATGTACAAGTAACACTCTTGTTAGTTTGTGCAGAATTAAAAACTGCTAGGCCACCAAGTG
>JALRDT010000141.1 GCA_023262125.1 Candidatus Nanopelagicaceae bacterium
CTATTTTAATTTCTGGAGCATTTTCTGGAACTTCTGGCAAGTTATCGTCTGTTATTTGAAAACGAGTATCAATAGGAAGCGATACCCACTTTCCGCTCTTCGTTATACCTATGAGCGATGGATTAAATTTGCTCTTATCAATTGCGGAGATAACGCCACTTGCGGAGATACAGCTGATTTCATGCTCGCTGCTCTTGCCTCCACAAATGATGGCAACATTAATCACTTAGATAAAACCTTCCGCTTTCGTGCTAATTTCCATTATCCGCTTAAACGCATCTCGTGGCGTTATGCGTTCGGCAACCACATCAGCTACCGCTTCAATGATTGGCACTTCAACTCCAACTCGATGAGCTAACTCTAGAGCCGCTCCCGAGGTTGCGACACCTTCTACGGTTTTTGCCACGCGTTTACGAGCAATCTCCATTGATTGAGATTCACCTAGAACTTCTCCGAATGTGCGATTTCTAGAAAGTGGAGATCCGCAGCTTGCAACTAAATCCCCCATCCCTGCTAAACCCGCTGCCGTCAAAGGATCAGATCCATGAGCAGCGCACATTCTAGAAATTTCGTTTAGCCCACGGGTTATTAACATTGATTGAGTATTCTCTCCAAAACCCATTCCAATGGCCATACCTACAGAAAGTGCAATCACGCTTTTAATCGCTCCTGCTAATTCGCAACCCATCACATCTGTTGATGTATAAACTCTAAAGTAATCTGTTCTGAAAAGAGATTGAATCTTCTTCGCAATTTCAATATTTGGAGAAGCTACAACTGCACCAGCCAATTGACGTTGTGATAATTCATCAGCCAAATTTGGGCCTGTAATTAACGTGAAACTTACTTCGCCCCAAATTTCAGAAATAACTTCAGATACACGCAAATCTGTATCTAATTCGATACCTTTTAAAGTGCTAACGACAATTGCATCTTTACTGACAAATTCGAGCCATTCGTTTAACAAAGTACGTAACTGTTGGGTAGGAATCGCCAAAATATAGATATCTGAATGGGTAAAAGTACTCTTTATATCTGAGGTGGCGCGCAGGTTATTTGGTAGTACCAGCCCATTTAAGTATTTGCTATTTGAATGTTCAGAATTAATCTCATCTACGATTTTTTCATCTCGCGCCCAAATTAATACATCATTACCTGCATCCGATAGAACCTGGGCTAAGGTCGTACCCCAAGCACCGGCACCAAATACTGAAACTCGACTCATCGTCTCCGATTTTTTCTGAAATTACCGGTTCTTGGCAAATCTGACTTACGTAAGTCGAATAATTGAGATGGCGCAGGTTCATTACGTAATTGCCCAACCATGTCAGCCAATATTCTCATTGCATAATTTGTGGCCTCCTCCATTGCCACCGGATCATCTTCCTTGCCTAGCCATTTACTTAAATCTATTGGGTCACCACACATTAATGAGATCGGTTTTGGAGGAAATATTTTTAAGATTTTCGAATAAGGCGCAAGAATTTTGTGATCGCCCCATTGAGCAACTGGAATTAATGGTGCGCCCGCTGATAGTGCCAATCTAACTGCTCCAGTTTTTCCTGACATCGGCCAAAGATTTTGATCTCTAGTTAAAGTACCTTCAGGGTAGATTCCAATTGCATGACCCATTTTTAGCGCGCTAATTGCTTCTGATAGCGCAACCGCCGCGCTATTGCTCTCTCGTTTAACAGGAATTTGCTCTGCTTTGTATAAAATCCAGCCAAATACTGGGATCCTAAAAACCGCTTCTTTTCCGATAAATCTCGGTGCTCTGCCATTTTCAAAAAGATAATGCGCAAAAACAAATGCATCTATATAAGAAACATGATTGCTATAAAAAACTACTGGCCCACTCTTTGGGATTTTTTCTACATTTAACCATGTACGTTTAGTGATTAACCTAAGAATTGGAATTAAGACCCCAGCGCCAATTCGGAATCCGAAATTTAAGCCAAGTGGATTACCCGATGGCGGCTTCATGCATGAAGTCTATTTAGATAAGAAAAAAGACCACCGAAATTCGGTGGTCTTTTAACTAGAAGTTCTTACTTGCGCTTCTTAGCCTTCTTAGCAACCTTCTTCTTTGGAGCTGCCTTCTTTGCGACCTTCTTCTTAGGAGCTGCCTTCTTTGCTGCTTTCTTAGGAGCTGCCTTCTTTGCTGCTGCCTTAGGAGCAACCGGTGCTGCTGGCTTTGGAGCTGGACCTAGCTTGCGATCGCCAGCGATGATTTCCTTAAGTGCCTTTGCAGGGAGGAAACGTGGCTTCTTGCTTGCCTTGATCTGGATGGTCTCGCCAGTGAAAGGGTTGCGACCCTTACGTGCCTTGCGATCAACCTTCTTAAACTTACCGAAATCGTTGATGGTTACATCTTCACCCTTTTGGATGTTGCGTGTAATTGAATCAAAAACGATATCTACAGCGTGAGCTGCTTCTTTCTTGCTGCCGTTGAAGTGAGGAGCCAACGACGCAATGAATTGGGTCTTATTCATTAACTTCCCCTATTTACGCGTAAATTTGATGCATTCGCATCAAGTAGTTAAA
>JALRDT010000113.1 GCA_023262125.1 Candidatus Nanopelagicaceae bacterium
TTGCTTTGCGATACCGAACTAGGTTTTACCTTTAACTTAATTAAAGCTTAAATTTATAGGTAAGCAAGTGCTAAACCTTGCAATATTTGCACTGCAAAGAAAAGCACAATAAAGGATAGATCTAGTGCTACTCCACCAAGACGTAGTGGTGGAATAAACTTTCGGAAAAAATTTAGTGGCGGGTCGGTAAATGTGTATACGCTTTCTGCAAACCAGAGCATTAGGCCACGAGGCGTCCAGCTTGGCTTAAACATTCTGACGTAATCAAGAATTAAACGCGCAAACAATGCGAAGATAAATACTTGAAGAAAACGCGCTACCCAAATACCGAGCATTTATCAGCTCTGATTGAAGAAACTTGCTTCAGCTGCAGCGGTCTTGACTTCTGAAGAGACCATTACATTTGCAGGTGAGAGCAAGAAAACTTTTGAAGTAACGCGTTCGATTGTGCCATGGTGGCCGAATACCAAACCACTTGCAAAATCAACAAGACGCTTACGTTCTTCATCGCCCATATCAGTTAAATTCATGAGCACTGTGTTTCCTTCGCGATAACGTTCGCCGATTACTCTGGCTTCGTTATAAGAGCGAGGATTAACTGTAAAAATCTGATTACTCGCAGGAGCAGCAAACTCTGAAACCGGCGCATTAGCAACTGGAGTTGCTTGAACTGCGCTAAATGAACGCGATTCTCGAACGCGAATTCGTGGGCGCTCTACTTCTTGTGAGACTTCTTCGCTCTCAAGGTCATCTGTAAGACCGAGAAAATTTCCTAATTTCTTAAGACTGGACATAGGGATAATTTTAAGTAAATCAGGTTCGTGAACCGAGTATTGAAGAGCCCAGGCGGATATGTGTCGCGCCATGTTTAATAGCTGAAAGGTAATCGCCGCTCATTCCTGATGATAAATAAGGGGCGGTTGGGTAGGCAGTTACGAAGTTTTGATGAATCTTGGCCAGCCGCTCAAATGCGCTATCTGGTTGCTCTCCTAGAGGCGCCACTGCCATCAATCCTTGAAGTTTTAGATTTGAAGTAGCCAATATGGAATCAGCAATCTGATTTAGTTGTTCAGGAAGCGCCCCACCTCTGTGTACTTCACCATCCAATGAAACTTGAATAAAGACTTCTAAATTCTTCTCGCTAGCTTTTGAAACCAGCGCTACATACCTCAACGAATCTATTGTTTGAATTACATCCGCCCAGGTTGTAATCGACTTAAGTTTATTGCTTTGAAGTTGACCCTGAAAATGCCATTTTCCTGGAACGAATGGTGCTTTCTCTTTGCCTTCTTGATCGCGGTTCTCGCCAAATTCTAAAACGCCTAAATCGTGAAGCAATTGCGCATCGCTTAAGGGAAAGGTCTTGGTCACCACAATCAAATGAACATCATTAGGTATTGAAGCTTTAACAGCAGCCAAATTTTCAGCCAGTTGAGCTTTACGATCTATAGCCAAATTACACCTGCTTGTCGACCAGTAATTCCATCTCTTCGATACGAGAAAGCATTTTTATCTTCTAGTACACAACTGGATAAATCTAAAAGTACTGTGTCCTTAAGATCGCTCTTTAAACCTGAAGCTAAATCAAGGGTTGCCTTACCAGTTCGACCGGAGGAATCTGAACTTGGGTATTTGGAAGATACTTCTTTAAAAATATCCTCACCTACTTCGTAGCACCCACCACAAATGTTTGGTCCGATATATGAGTGGATTACTTCAGCTCCAAGATCTCGCATGGCTTCAATGGTTTTTCTAGCGATGCCATTCATTAAACCTTTTCTACCAACATGTACTGCAGCAACAGCTACATCAGATTTCAATAGTAATGGAATGCAATCTGCAACCATAACGGCAACTGCCAATTTTCGTTCGGTAGTGATTAATGAATCGCAAGTTGGAGTATTTGATTTTTTCTCAACTAGCACCACCGTATCTCCATGGACTTGATTCATAAACACAATCGGCATACCAATTTGAGATTCAAGTTGAGCGCGATTTTCAATGACAGAATCTAATTCGTCACCGACATGATCACCTAAATTGGCAGAAGCAAAAGGGTCCTTACTTACTCCACCTAATCTGTTGGTGAAGATAAATGGCATTACTTCATAAAGTCAGGGACGTCGATTTCATCTTCGGCCACCAACTCTTCGAATGAGATGCGACGACGAGGAGTCTCACCAGTTACCTCCATTGCTACCTGCAATGGATCGTTTTCGATAACCGGATTAGCATTACCTGAAATTTCATTTGTAGTAATTACTGGTCGCTCAATTTTCTTTGGCTCTCCGCCATCAAACCCAGCGGCAATAACGGTGATTCGCACTTCATCGCCAAGAGCATCATCAATTACTGTTCCGAAAATGAACTTGGAATCTGGATGAGCTGCATCCTGAACTAACTGGCAAGCCTCATTGATTTCAAATAAACCTAAATCACTACCGCCAGCAACAGATAACAAAATTCCCATAGCGCCATCAATAGATGCTTCTAGAAGTGGTGATGAGATCGCAAGTTCTGCGGCGCGTAAAGCACGATTCTCTCCTCGAGCAGAACCAATACCCATAAGTGCTGCACCTGCACCAGTCATCACTGCTTTAACATCTGCAAAGTCCAAATTAATTAATCCAGGTTGAGTTATTAATTCAGTTATTCCTTGCACTCCAGAAAGAAGAACTTGATCCGCGCTCTTAAATGCATCGATAGCTGTAATTGCGCGATCTGAAATTGCAAGTAAGCGATCATTTGGAATTACGATTAATGTATCAACTTCAGAGCGAAGCGCTTCAATACCAGCTTCTGCAGATGTAGTTCGCAGCTTTCCTTCAAAAGAAAATGGTTTAGTAACAACACCAACAGTTAACGCACCTAATTCACGTGCAATTTTTGCAACTACAGGTGCTCCGCCAGTACCAGTTCCGCCACCTTCACCAGCAGTAATGAAAACCATATCTGAGCCACGAAGCGCCTCTTCAATTTCATCAACGTTATCTAACGCTGCTTCGCGTCCAATTTCTGGCGCTGCACCTGCGCCAAGTCCACGAGTAATTTTTCTTCCAATATCTAGTTTTACATCTGCATCGCTCATTAATAATTGTTGCGAATCTGTGTTAACGGCAATGAACTCGACGCCTTTGAGACCTGCTTCAATCATTCGATTGATTGCATTAACGCCGCCGCCACCAATTCCAACAACTTTGATGACTGCTAAGTAATTCTGCGGTGCCGCCATGATCTCCCTCGTAGTTAATCTCGCTCTTCCCATTACCTTAACCTCAGGTAAAGGGTTACAACTTCCACCTAAATGGTGGCCGAAAATTAGAGCGTTAAGGGTGAGTATTCAATAACCGACACGGTTAATTAAATTTATTTAACTGTCGGTTTTGTTGGATCGCTTACATCCATGTGTTTAATTTTTTCATTCTCTGGCAAGCTAGATAAAGCCTTATAAATCTTTACTTTTAGAGCCATATTTGAATTATTGCCCCAATTAATGCGCAATTTATCTTTGACAGTTATCTGAAAGTTTTTCGATGATGAGGCATTTACGGAAGTAACCAGAGAACGAAACTCTGTAGGTAGGTCTAAATACAACAAAACAGCCGCGGCCCTGGAACTATCGTCAAAGGCAGAGATTTCTGGCAGCTTCTTTGAAACACTTACAGGAGAGGTAAAAAGCACTCCCCCTGCATCTATGTAACGCTCACCTGCTGCAGCTATCGCCGTCCGGGCAGATAAATTTATTGATACCTCTCTGGTGATCCAATTTCTTGAGACATTAACATCTTCAATCCAATCAATTCCAGCAAGTGCTAATTTGCTTGAAATATTTCGTGGTTCTATTCTTGCTAATTTCTCTCCAGGTTGAATATCTGCAATCTGTAACACCTGTTTTGTAATCTGCGAATTTGGCGAGCCCTCTACTGAAACGTTTTTTACGGTAAATAGATTGGTCCATCCAAATAGAAATGCCAGTGAAGCAACTACTAGCAAAATTATTCCAAGAACTAATTCTCTTCTACGACGCGGGGTCATAATGCTTATGCAATTCCTCAATTATGAGTGGTCCAATAGAACTTACATCCCCTGCACCTAAAGTGATAATTACATCGCCCGGCTTTGCTTCTGCTGCAACTGCCTCAGTCACAGAGATGAAGTTAGGTTCGAATGAAGAATTAGCAAGAATCTTGGCGATGTTGGCGCTTGATACTCCGCTTATTGGCTGTTCGCTAGCTGCATAAACTTCCAGCAGCCATGTTTTATCTGCCAAAGACAATGCTTCGGCAAATTGATTTATAAATGCTTTAGTTCTTGAATATCGATGAGGCTGAAAAATAACTAGCACTCGCCCACCACCTGCATATCTCTTAGCAGCTTCTAACGTAACTTTGATTTCTGTTGGGTGATGGCCATAATCATCAATAACCCTTATGCCATTTACTGCGCCTTTTAATTCAAATCTTCTACCCGCCCCGTGGAATTTAACCAAACCATCTAGAAGTGATGAGGCTGGAAGACCAAGTTCTAAGCCCACTGCAAGAACTGCGGCGGCATTCAAAACATTATGTTCACCTGGAACTGATAGTTCCAAAGTACCTATTTTGGCCCCTTTCCAAAGCACTCGAGCAGTTGAACCGCTGGCACTGAGGAATATTTGATCAATTCGGAGAGTGGCTTCTGTACTCTTGCCATAACCAATAGTTTTTACTGTCGCTTTTGCTGCAACTTCTTTTGCACCTTTATCGTCTGCGCAATAAACAAGAAAGCCACTGATCGTTTTTACAAAATCATCAAATGCGTTGAATACGGCAGCTTCAGATGCAAAATGATCAACGTGATCCCATTCAACATTTGTGATTACCGCTGCATGCGGACGATATGCGACAAATGAACCATCAGATTCGTCTGCTTCTGCTACAAAATATTTTCCGCTACCTCTGTGAGCATTCGAACCAGAACTCTTTAAAATTCCACCAATAGCAAATGAAGGATCTGTGCCTGCACTTTGCAAAGCGATGGTAGCCATTGAAGATGTTGTGGTTTTGCCATGGGTGCCAGCAATTGCAAATGATACTGATTCTGACATTAACAGCGCCAATGCTGCTGCTCGAGTAATTTCAGGGATTCCTGATTTGGCTCCAGCTATTCGTTCGGGATTATCTTTTTTAATCGCATTTGAAAATACGATTAAATCGGATCCTTTTACATTATCTTCATGATGACCGATTGCAATATCGGCACCCAGCGCTTTTAGTGCGCTAATTACAGAAGTTTCGGATGCATCTGAACCTGAAACTTTTATTCCATATGAAATGGCGATACGAGCCAGCCCACTCATGCCAGAACCACCCACACCTACGAAATGAACGCGTTTTCCAACTAATTCCCGCAATTTAAATTCGTTACTCATCGAATAACTCGTTCTATGCAATCTGCAATTTTTTCCGCAGCGTTTAATGGAGTTCCTAGAGGTTGAGAGCTTCCTTGCCTTAAAAGTCGATCTAAATTTTGTTCAAGCCAAATACTAGAAAAATCGCTCTGCTGGATAATTTCAGCCTTGTGCGCCGCTACTAAATCTCTAGCATTAAAGGCTTGCTCCCCGTTTCCAATAGGTAATGGAATAAATAGCGCATATTTTCCAAGCGCTGAAAATTCTGAGCATGCTATTGCACCGCTACGTGAAATTACTAAATCTGCCGCCAAGAGCGCAGTAGCCATATCTTCTATATAGCTAAGTGGTCGGTAATTTTCTCTTTGCTCTGGCAAAGAATTGTCTTTGCCGAGTGAATGTAAAACAAAATTTCCTTTGAAGTCTGTATTTGCAATCACCTCATTAATTGCTCGTGAGCCTGTCGACCCTCCAAGAACGAGTATTAAATTTCCCTCTATACCAAGTGCTTGCTTTGCATTTTGACGGGCACTTTCCCAATTGCTTTGAATTGAAGATTTCACAATTTCTGCTTTTAACGGATTGCCCACGAATTGCGCCCCGGGAATTCCAGAGTCTTGATATGCAACCGCTATCTCTTTTGTAAAAATGGCGCCAAATTTATTTGCCATGCCAATTTTGGCATTTTGATCATGCACCACAATTGGCTTTCGTAGTAATGCCGCAGCAATGTAAGCGGAACCTGCAACGTATCCTCCAAAACCTACAACTACATCGAAACGCTTCACTATCGAGATTGTTTTAAGGACTGAATTTAATATTCTAAAAGGGAAAATCAACGCTGCTATATTAAATTTTCTTGGAGCCACGACTTTAGGTATAAGAAAAAGAGTTCCATTACGCTCTGGAATTATTGTGACTTCAAGCCCACTTTTAGTTCCGAGAAATGCGATTTCGTCGTTTGGGAAACGGTGATGCCAAACTTGGCTAACTGCCCAAGCTGGTTCGATATGTCCGGCAGTTCCGCCGCCAGCAAAGAGAATGCGAGCCATTTTTATTTAGCTCCCTTCGGCCAACGGACATTTATCTGCTTTGCAACTTCTGGGTTTCGAAATGCGATTCCTGCAACAAACCCTAGCGCGCCTGCTAAGGCAAGTAGAGAGGATCCTCCATATGAAATAAACGGCAAAGTAACTCCGACTACCGGTATCAAGCTGGTCGCGGAAGCTAAATTAATTAGCGATTGAAAACCCACCCAAAATGCTATTCCCAATCCAAGATATCTACTAAAAGTATCTTTTGCCATTAAAGCAATTTTAATAATACAGATAACTAAAATAGAGATCGCAGCAAGAGTGCCCAGCGTGCCGAACAACCCAAACTCTTCTCCAATAACTCCAAAAATAAAGTCGGTATGAGCTTCCGCTAAATTTCCCCACTTCTGTTTGCTTTCACCGATTCCCGAACCGAAAAATCCACCACTAGCAAGTGCCATAACGCTGTGAGCGGGTTGCCAACCAGCATTCTTATAAACACCCTCTGCAAATGGGTCTATAAATGCAGTTAATCGTGCAATTCGATATGGCTGCATCGCAATTAGCGCAGCAACTCCAAAGATTCCTCCCGCCAAAATGCCAGCAATATATTTACGCTCCGCTCCGGCTAGATAGACCAATGTGGCCAAAATTAAACCAACAACAACTGCAGAACCTAAGTCTCCGCCTTTTAATACCACTGCCAAGATAATTAAAAACCCAAAAGATAGTTGGAAGAAGATTTTTTTGGCATCGCCGAAATTTTTATCGATCACATAAGCGGACCATAAAATCAATAGAATTTTCGCCACTTCTGAAGGTTGGAAATCAATAGGGCCAAATTCAATCCAGTTTGTGTTTCCGTTTACTTCTCGCCCAAAAGGTATAAGTAAGAGCATAATTATTATTGCCAAGCCCAAACTTCTATGGGCAATCTTCTTAATACTTGTAAGCGGCAATTGGGCGATCATCCAAGCAAATGGGAAAGAAAGTATTGAAAGCACAATTTGTTTACCGCTTATTGAAAAAGAGCTACCGCCGATTGATAAGCCAGTGACTTGCGCAGCAGAAAAAACCATTATCGCTCCAAAGAAAATTAACCCCAATGAGACTGCTAGAAAGGTTCTGAAGGTATTGGCTGGGCTGTTGAACATTAAATATACTTCTTCACTGATGCAATGAATTGATCACCGCGGTCTGCGTAATTCTTAAATTGATCCATCGAAGCACAGGCTGGCGCCAACAAGACGGTATCGCCAGGTTCGGCAAGTTGGCGGGCTTTAAGTACAACGTCTTCCATGATGTTAACGCCATCTATTAAATAAAATTCAATATTGTGCTTTGCAAGTTCGGTGGCAATCATTTCTCGATCGGTTCCGATTAAAATTGCAACTTTTATTCTTGATTTGCATTTGGCAATTAGCTCACCAAAATGGGCTCCTTTTGCCAAACCACCAGCTATCCAAATAGAACTAGTGGTAGAAAAAAGAGATGCTTGGGCAGCATGCGGATTGGTCGCTTTGGAATCATTAATCCACTTAATTCCATTCTTTTCAAGCGCAAGTTCGATTCGATGTCGCCCAGGTTTGAAATCCCTTACGGCACCGCGAATTGAATCTAAGTCCGCACCAACTGATCTAGCTATACCTGCTGCTGCCAGAGTGTTAGCCACTGCATGTGGCACAGTAGGTTGAACATCATTTAATTCACAGATTGCGCCAGCCGTATTTGGATCATCGCTAAATGCTCTATCGACTAATAGCTCTTCAACCAACCCTAGTTGGCCAGGTGCAGGCGTATCTAAACCAAAAAATATTTTTCTGCCAGTCCAGTTGGTTGTTTTATTTATCGCTTTCACCAAGTGCTCATCTTGCCCATTAATAATGCCGATATCGGAATGTTCGAGTAATTTAATTTTTGCCTTTGTGTATTCTTCAAATGATCCATGCCAATCAGTATGGTCATCTGCAATATTCAAGATTGAAACTGCCGCGAACTCTGGATCTTTCATCCAATGGATTTGAAAACTTGAGAGTTCCAGAACTAATACTTCATATTCTGTTTCGCTCCAAACAGTTTCTATTACTGTAGTTCCCACATTTCCACATGCGGTTGCTGAGATTCCAGAGGCATTAATCATCGAAGCTGCAAGCTCAGTCGTTGAAGTCTTTCCATTTGTGCCTGTGATTGCGACCCAACGTTGGTTGGGGCGATGTAGCTTCTTGAAATGCCAGGCAATATCGATTTCGTTCGTAATAGAAATGTTTGCTTTTTGAAGCGCTTTAATTAAGGGATGGGTCGGTTTCCAACCTGGTGAGACAATTGCAAAATCGTAATTTAGGTTGTCGAAATCTGTGATTGGATGATTTGCAAAATCAGCAACTGGCTTTTCATCGGCAACAAAAATCTTTGCACCTAATTCTTCAGCAATTTTGCCAACTGCACTACCAGTTACTCCACCACCGAGAATTAAGACTCTCTTGCCAGCAAATTCCATCTCTTTATGCCGCAACCCATTGCGCGTAGAAGAGGCCAAGCCCTGCTGCAACTGATAAACCAGCCAAAATCCAGAAACGAACCACAATTGTCACTTCGCCCCAGCCTTTTAATTCGAAGTGATGCTGCAATGGGGCCATTCTAAAAATTCGTTTTCCACCACTTAATTTAAAGAATCCTACTTGGATAATCACGGATAAAGTTATTAAAACAAATAATCCGCCAATTGCAATTAGTAGCAATTCGGTTCGCATAGATATTGCAAGGCCAGCTAAAGCGCCACCTAGTGCAAGCGAGCCCGTGTCGCCCATGAAAATTTTTGCAGGTGAAGTGTTCCACCAAAGAAATCCTGTACAAGCTGCTGCTAATGCTGCCGCAAGTACCGCCAAGTCCATCGGATCTCTAACTTCGTAACAATTCGGAACTGAAACTTCGCTACAAGATTGACCAAATTGCCAGACACCGATTAAAACAAAAGCCAAGAACGACATCACAGAAGCGCCGGTAGCTAGACCATCTAATCCATCAGTTAAGTTAACGCCATTGCTAGTTGCGGTGACCATGAAAATCACCCAAATGATCATTCCAATTAGACCTAATTTGATTGAGGTATCGCGTAGGAATGAGAGATTCAAGGAAATTGGTGTTAGGCCATTGTTATCTGGAAATTTGGTACCAAAATATCCAAAAAGACCTGCCACCAATATTTGGCCAAAAATTTTCTGTTTACTATTTAAACCAAGCGATCTCTGTTTAACTACTTTCAAATAATCGTCAATAAATCCCACCAAACCTAAAGCGGTAAATAGTGAGATCACCAATAGAGCGGATGCACTAAAAGCAATTCCTAGAACTAAGTGTGCTAGCGCATAACCTGCTATCGCAGAGAGAATAATTGCAATGCCGCCCATTGTTGGAGTGCCACGTTTTGAATGATGACTTTGCGGTCCATCATCTCTAATCATCTGACCGTACCCATGCTTTGCCAATAATTTAATTAGTGCAGGGGTGCCAAATAAACTGAATATCAAAGCGAAGACTCCAGCGAGCAGAATTTCTTTCATTTAACTCTCCCAACCTGCAATCAAGGCCTCTGCCAATTTCTCTAATCCCTCGGCACG
>JALRDT010000091.1 GCA_023262125.1 Candidatus Nanopelagicaceae bacterium
ATAATCGCAAAAGCAAATTTATGTTCGCCAGATTCAACGAAGCCGGCCAAACTGACTACGCCATTTAAAGATCCAGTTTTGGCATGAACAAGTCCTACCGCTTGTGGGGCGCTTTTAATAAATCTATTCTGTAATGTTCCAGAAATTCCGCCAACTGGTAATCCGTTTACCGCGCTAGCAAATTTGGGATTTCGTTCCATTTCCATTAGAACCTTTACCAATGTTTGCGCAGTAATGCGATTTTCATGTGAAAGTCCACTGCCATCGAAAGCGTGAATATTTGCTTCAGTGATCCCATATCTTGCAAGTACATCTGTGAAAACCATAGAGATGCCGGTGGGACTGTAACCATATCCAGCGGCAGCGGCTGCTGATTTTGCTAGGTAATCTGCAACCCAGTTATCGCTAAATAACAAGGTGTAGTTCAAAATCTTCGATAAATCTGGTGATACTGCGTTATAAACCTGTTGAGTTGTGTGATTTAAGGTTTCTTCAGGAGTAATACTCTTCCAAGTTACGCGATAACCAACTCTTTTGAAGTATTGATCCATATTCGTTTTGGTCCGGAATGTAAGTCCATGATATCTGATCTTAATTGATTTACTCTTAGCAACTTTGCGAATCTGATTAACCAGATTATCACTCCATACAAACTTTAAATTCTTAGCCAACCTGAGACTTGGAGTAATTGAAGGGTCAAAGTCTCCAACAATTTGGAAAGTATTATCAATATCGGTTTTGTAAATGGCCGTATTAAATGTTTTATCAGCAGGTAAAAATTCTAATACCGCAAATGCACTCATTAGTTTTAATGTCGATGCTGGCTTTCTTAATTCTTTTGCTTCTCGGCTAAAGATAGTTTGCCCGCTATTTAAATCGACTAGAACCATAGCTGGATTGGAGAGAGTTTTAGCGTTGGTAAGCTCTGCAAAAACAGTTGGAATTCTCTCCATTTTTAACACAGCTGAAGAATTAGTAATTGGCAGTATCAGTAGTGCTACAACTGATAACGCGGTTAAAGATTTAAATCGCATTAAATTGATACAGCAATAAATACATTAAAAACAGTAAGTCCAAGCATTGTTGCCCAAACTGCATTTGAAATCTTAGATTTCTTCTGATTCTGGTAACCAAGAATCATTATCACCATCAATACTAAAAACTTAATACCTACTTTTAAGTGGCTAACGTCGTCCTCGAGGGCTGAATTGATTCCCACTAGAGCAAAACCAGCGACCAAAGCAGTTAATGCCGCATGCATAAAGCCTTTGGATAAAACTTTCTCAAGCTTGGAGGTTTGCATCAAAAGCAGGACCAACATACCGAGCACGCTCGCTACGTGAATTAAAAGGAAGATAATCTTTGCCATCTCCATTTGTGAAGCCTCCTTTAGAGAAGTTAGAGTGCTCATTATGCCTAATACGCCTGCTGAAATCGGTCCTGGAGAGTTCTATCCAGTGGTTGGCGTTGGACCGCACCCTGAGCCTTGGCCAAGCGGTGAGCAATATGACCCAGAGCTTCTTGCCAATGGTGACCGCAGAAATGTTTTAGATCATTACCGTTATTGGAAAGTTTCAAGCATCGTTGAGGATTTGAACACCAAGAGACATGGTCTGCAAATTGCGATTGAAAATTGGCAACATGATTTAAATATTGGATCGATTGTTCGCACCGCAAATGCATTTAATGTCAGCGGTGTTCACATTGTTGGCAAAAGAGATTGGAATCGTCGAGGTGCGATGGTCACAGATCGCTATCTAACGGTTCACCATCACCCTACGGTTGCCGACTTTGCTATCTGGTGTAAAGCGAATAATTTACCGATTATTGGAATTGATAATGTTGAAGGTTCCAAGAAATTAGAAGGCGCACAACTTCCTGAAAATTGTGTACTTTTATTTGGGCAAGAGGGTGCCGGGATGTCAGAAGAAGGTATTGCGGCATGTGAAGTGCTCTATGAAATTGCGCAGTATGGTTCAACTAGGTCAATGAATGCATCAGCCGCTGGTGCCATTGCGATGTACCACTGGGCACTACAGCATTTACCGCGCTAATTCTTTTAGTAAACCAGTAATCGCTTTATCAATCATTTCGTAAACTGCTTCGAAATGCCCTATCGGTAATGAATAAGGATCAGGAACTTCTAAATTTTCGATTTTTGCATCTTTTAATTCTGGGTCGAATTGCCTTAAGTAAAAAACTTTATGTTTGACATCTTCATTAGCTAACGCCATTACATTTGAATAGTTGGAAGAATCCATTACCAAAATCAAATCTGATGAGTAGAAATCATTTTTTGAAAACTTCTTTGCAGTATGTTCATATTGCAGGCCATGTTTTTCCCATGTCTGCTTAGACATGGGGTTTGGACCTTCACCAACGTGCCACGCTCCGGTACCAGAACTATCAACGATAATCGTGGGTGAAGCGATCTCGCTCCTTCGATTAAATAGCACGGCGGCCGCCATTGGCGAACGGCAAATATTGCCTAAACAGACCATCGAAATCGTTACTTCAGGCTGGCCCTTTAAATAATCAATCATCTGCCAATATTGATTTAACGCTACTTAATCTACGTTCGATCTCTGCAGCCTCTTCGACGCGCTCGGTCTTACGCAAGATGCCCGCAATTTGGCTTTCGATATCTACGATAAATTCAAAATCGCGTGGCTCTTCATCAGATGCTGTAGTCAAAACCTGATCTAGAGTAGCTAACGCTTCTTCATAATCTTCAAGTAGTTCAAGCGCTTTGGCATATTCAAATAAGGAAATTATTTGTCGGCGGTGGTCGTGTGCAGTTTCGAAAACATCAAGCGCTTGACGGGCGCGTTCGAGAGCCTTTTCACCATCGCCTAGTCTGTTAAAGCAAGATGCGATTTTTTGATCACATCTTGCAACATGAATTACCTCTTTATGTTTCTTCCAAAGCGCACGAGCTTCTTCAAAAGCTGAGATGGCGGCATCAAATTGACCAAGTTCGCGATAGGCACATCCAATTAAATGTAAATCAGAAGCGGCGCCAAGTTCGTTGCCATCAACTAAATGCTCTTGAGCGCATTCGTTCATCGTGTCTACAACTTCTTGATATTTCTTTGAGGTGTACCACCATTCGCCCAACGTGCAAGCAAGTTCTAAAGCGATTGGAGATTTATTTTTACGTAGCAAATCAACTGCCTTGGACATAGCTGATGCTGCTTCATCCATTCTCTTTAGTTGATTTAAGTTGTAACCAATTGCTGAATAGGCTTGAGCTAGTTCTTCATTTGCATGATTGTTACCAAGTTCTGAATAAATATCGCGTGCAGTTTCAGCGAGCGCTAAAGCTTCGTCATATTGACCGCGTGCATAAATTCGCGCACTTAATTCATAATAAGTATTTGCGCGTTCCATTCCATTTGTCTCTGGAATTCTTTCCCAGAGCATTTCCTC
>JALRDT010000073.1 GCA_023262125.1 Candidatus Nanopelagicaceae bacterium
ACTCTTCTGATGCGTGATATGTCGCGCTGCCGTGACCTAAGTGAGTGTGTTGGACTAATCCAACATTCTCTAGAGTTTCTAAATTGCGATAAACAGTTGAGAGATTGATGCCTGGATGAGTTTTGCGCACATGTTCGGCAATCGCTTCTGGTGTTGAGTGGCCAAGTTCGCGAACTGCAGCAAGCACTAATTCACGTTGCGGTGTAAGGCGTAAGCCCTTTTGATGTAATTCGTGTTTTCCGGCCATAAGTGAATTTTAAGTTGGCGACTAGGAATTGCCTAATCGCCAACTATTCGCGTCTACTAAGACTTCTTAGCTGCCCCTGGTTTGGCATATCTAAACCAGGTAATTAAGAAGCAGAGCACCACATAACCAGATAAGACCATCAAGAATGTTGAAGGGCTCATTGCAACAAGTCCGATACCAAATAGGAATGGACCAAATGCTGCGATTGCAGATACCCAACCAATTACTCCACCAGCTTGTCTAGGTTCAAAGATCATTGGCATCTGTTTAAATGTTGATGCATTACCAATGCCCGCGAAGAAGAAGATTGCAATCATTCCATATATGAATGCATGAAATTCAGATGATAGATAAGTTGCACCGAGTGCCACATCTGGATTTACATGTTGCGCAGTAAAGATGATTGATCCAAATAGTCCGACAGATGAAACAAGTGTCCAAGGTGCGCCACCGAATTTATCGGTAAGCGGTGCAAATGCAATACGTGCACCAGCACCAACTAACGGCCCAAGGAATGCATATTTGGCGACATCCGGAATTGTGTAACCGGCGACCAATAAATGATTTGCACCATCGACAACTTCAACGATCTTGGTATTGCCTGCACCGAAGATGTTTTTAATTAGAAGACCGAACTGTGCTGATAGTCCAGAGAAGATTCCGAATGTCATTACATAAAGAAGTGTCATCCAAAGTGTGTCGATATTTCCGAAGATATCCATCTGCTTCCGGAAATTTGCAGTTACTGGAACGCTCTTTAAAACTGTCCAAGCCAGGATTGCACCAATAATTACAAATGGCACATAGAAATATGCAGCGTTCTGATACCAAGCATCAGAGACCACGCCATTTACAGGATTAGTGAATTTACGTGCTGGTCCCATTATTCCGACAAGTGAGAAACCAACAATCCACGGAGTTAAGAACTGCACAAAGCTAACGCCGAAATTACCAAGTCCCGCTTGCAAACCAAGAGTTGTTCCTTGCATTCGCTTTGGGAAGAAGTAAGAGGTACTTGGCATAAATCCAGAGAATGCACCGCCACCGATTCCGGATAGAAAAGCTAGTAATAAGAAGTGCTTATAAGTTGTATCTGGATTCTGAACCGCCATGCCCCATCCGATAAGCGGAATTAGAAGTAACAGCGTTGTAAAGGTGACTAACTTTCTTGTGCCAAAAATTGGTGGCAAGAACATCCAAACTATACGGAGTAATCCGCCTGCCAAACCTGGCATCGCAGTAATCCAGTAAAGCTCGCTCTTAGTTAATTGAAAACCAAGTCCTTGTAACTTCGGAGCTAACGCACTTGCTAAGAACCAAGTCGCAAATGCCAGACCTAAGTTAAAGGTTGTGATCATGCCGGTCTTATGTGCCAACTTCGGATCCCAATTACCTTCTTCTGGCTGCCATCCTTCAAGCCAACGGCTACTTTTCTTCTGATTCATCATTTACTCCTTAGTTGTGCCTTTCAAAGATGTGTAAGAAATCTGGCGCATGTTTCTGCAGAATCTTCATCACCACAACATGCATCCAAATTAAACAGATAACAGTTAATAAAAATAGAACTGCGAACGGTGATGATTTGATTCCGGTCCATGCTTGTACATAACCGAAGATTGGTAATAAAAAGAATCCACCGAGTGCGCCGAGCATTCCGACAAGTCCGCCAACTGCGCCGACATGTGTTGGGAAATACTCTGGAATATGTTTGTAAACGGCAGCTTTACCGATTCCCATCGCGCTACCTAAAAGGATAGTTAAAATTACAAATGGCACGATTCCTACATGCCATGGCATAACTTCAACTATGCCACTGGCTGATTTCGTCTTTGCGACTTCAACAACGATATGTCCTTGAGGCATCATCAAAATACCGCTGGTCAAAATCATCACCCAGAAGGTCCAATACATAATGCGGCGCGCACCAAAGTGATCAGATAGTGAACCACCGAGTGGACGAAGCAGAGATGCCGGGAAGATAAAGAGCGCAGTTAAAAGCGCCGCTTTCCATAGTTCAACCCCAAATTGTGCTTCGTAATATTTGGGAAGCATCGATGAGAGCGATACATAAGCACCGAAGACCACGGTGTAATAAAGCGAGAAGCGCCAGACGCGAATCTCTTTAAGTGGTTCTAGCTGTTCCTTTAATGGAATTGTGGAACCAGGTTTGCGATCTATCTTAGGTGTTAAGAAGAGAATCGCAAGCGCCATAACTAGTAATAAGACTGTGTAAATGGCTGGAACTAAGCGCCATCCACCGGTAGCTAAGCCACCTAAATAGGTAGCGCCAGCTGTAGCGGTGATGATGCCTGGGCCAATTAATTTAGTAACTGATGCGCCAACATTTCCTGCACCAAAAACACCAAGTGCAAAACCTTTATGTTCGCGATCAAACCACGCGCTATTCCATGCGATGCCTGCGCTAAATGAGTTACCTGCTATACCAATAAAGAATGCGATGATAAATAGCGCAGTTACGTTATGAACTCGAGTTAATAACGCAGTTGGAATTGCAGAGAGAAGTAGCAAGGTAATCATTACCTTCTTACCACCAAATTTATCTGCCCAGATTCCAGTAAATAATCGCCAAATAGATCCATTTAGAACAGGTAAGGCGGTTAACCAATAAAACTGAGTGTCGCTTAAACCAAATTCCTTTTGAATTGGAATTGCAAGAATTCCAAATTGCAACCAGACCGCAAACATCAAAGTAAACGAAATAAAACTCAAAGTTAAAACTGAATTTCGCGCTCTGCGATCTTGCATAAAAAGTTCCTAACTTTTTGTGGGTCGTGAAAAGTTAAGCAGAGTTTGCATTTTTAGTAGTCTGTAAAAATAGGGACTAAAGACCCTATTTAGTTGGGCATGCGTGTATGGGAGTATTAATTAGCAATAGTTAAGGGGTAGCACTCATGAGCAAAAAGCAACTTGCAGATGATTCTTTTATTGATTATTTAGTTTCGACTAGATCTTTTTTAACTAGAACAAGTATTAGTGAAGACCATCGCGCAGTATTTTTAGAAGGCGGAAGAGAGAGCGATAATTTTTATCGTGAACGTTGGTCACATGACAAAATTGTTAGATCAACACATGGTGTTAATTGCACCGGTTCATGTTCATGGAAAGTTTATGTAAAAGATGGTGTTATTACTTGGGAAACCCAACAGACTGATTATCCGTCTGTTGGCGCTGACTCTCCAGAATATGAACCACGTGGATGTCCGCGCGGTGCAGCATTTTCTTGGTACACATATTCACCAACCCGAATTCGCTACCCATATATTCGTGGCTTTTTAATTGAAGCCTATCGTCGCGCAAAGTTAAATGTTGGCGGCGATCCTGTAGATGCCTGGCAGAGCATTGTCGAAGATGAAAAAATTAGTAAGCAATATAAAGGCTTGCGCGGCAAAGGTGGCTTGGTTCGCGCATCATGGGATGAAGCTTTAGAGATAGTTGCAGCAGCGCAGGTTTATACAATTAAAAAGTATGGACCAGATCGCGTAGCAGGATTTTCTCCGATCCCTGCGATGTCGATGGCATCTCATGCAGCTGGCGCACGTTACACATCTCTAATCGGCGGAACGATGTTGAGTTTCTACGATTGGTACTGCGATTTGCCAATTGCATCTCCACAAATTTGGGGAGATCAAACTGATGTTCCTGAATCTGCAGATTGGTGGAACGCCTCTTATTTAATTATGTGGGGATCAAATATTCCGACCACTCGTACGCCAGATGCGCACTTTATGACTGAAGCACGTTACAAGGGTCAGAAAGTAATTAGCGTCAGCCCCGATTATGCAGATAACACCAAGTTTGCTGATGAGTGGCTACCTGCTCAACCTGGAACAGATGGCGCACTTGCAATGGCGATGGGCCATGTAATTCTTAAGGAGTTCTACGTAGATAAAGAAACACCCGAATTCACTGATTATGTAAAGAAGTACACCGATCTACCTTTCTTAGTTTCACTTACGGAGAAGAATGGAAAGTTAACTCCGGATCGTTTCTTAACTGCAGCTGATTTAGGAATCGAAACAGATAGCGCTGAATGGAAACCAGTAATGGTTGAAAGTTCTAATGGCGAAATCTTTATTCCAAACGGAACTATTGGTGATCGCCATACAGAAGCAGGTATGGGCAAATGGAACCTTGATCTTCAAGGTAAAGACCCAAAACTCACCTTTATCAATGAAGGTGAAAACAAACAGATTTCATTACCACGATTCGATGTTGATAATGAACTTGTAGATCGCGGTGTAAGTACACGTCAGATCGGTAACCATTTAGTTACCACTGTTTACGATTTGATTCTAGCTCAATACGGCGTAAAACGTGAAGGAATGCCAGGTTCTTGGCCAAGTAGCTACGAGGATGCAACTTCAGTAAATACACCAGCATGGCAAGAAGAGATCACTTCAGTAAGTAGCGATTCAGTAATTCGAATTGCTCGTGAATTTGCGCAGAATGCAAAAGATTCTGGTGGCAGATCAATGATTACTTTAGGTGCAGGTACTAATCACTGGTATCACTCTGACACTATTTATCGCGCGATTATTTCTCTGGTTCTTTTAACAGGTTGCCAAGGAAAGAATGGCGGCGGCTGGGCGCACTATGTTGGCCAAGAGAAGGCGCGACCATTTACAGGTTGGGCACAATTGGCGTTCGGTGCAGATTGGTCACGTCCACCACGTCAGATGGCCGGAACTTCATTCTGGTATTTAGCAACTGATCAATGGCGTTATGACTCATGGGGCGCAGATGAGTTAACAACTCCGCTGACATCTGGCGCATTTAAAGATACAGCGATGGCAGATACTTTAGTTAAAGCAGTACGTATGGGTTGGACACCAGCGTTTCCAACATTTAATAAGAACCCACTAACAATTGTTGAAGAAGCTAAAGAGAAAGGTAAAGATCCAAAAGAGTATGTTGTTGAAAGTTTGAAAGATGGATCTTTAGATTTCGCAGTTGCAGATCCTGATAACCCAGTTAACTTCCCACGCGTCTTAACTGTTTGGCGCGCAAATCTGCTGGGTTCATCTGGAAAAGGAAATGAGTACTTCTTACATCACCTACTTGGCGTTGAAGGTTCACATAGCGGCCCAACCACTCCGGTTGAGAAGCGACCTAAAGAAGTTAAATGGGTTGATGAAGCTCCAACTGGAAAGTTGGATTTATTAGTTTCACTTGATTTCCGTATGACAAGTACCGGACTCTTCTCAGATATCTTGTTGCCTGCTGCAACTTGGTATGAAAAGTACGATCTTTCATCAACAGATATGCATCCATTTATCCATGCATTTAATGCTGCGATTAATCCACCTTGGCAGGCAAGATCTGATTACGACGCCTTCCAGAGAATGGCGCAGGTTTTTAGCCGTTTAGCTGAAAAACACTTAGGAACTCAGAGCGATATCGTGGCAATCCCGCTGCAACATGACACTCCTACTGAGATTTCACAACCATTTGGAATTGTTAAAGATTGGAAACTTGGTGAATGCGATCCAATTCCAGGTAAAACAATGCCGAATTTAGTGATGGTCGAACGCGATTATGCAGCGATTGCACAGAAGATGGCGGCGCTTGGACCTAACGTAGAAAACTTAGGAACTGTTGTAAAAGGAATTACTTTAAAACAAGGAAAGAGCGTTGAGCATTTAAAGAAGATCAATGGTGTTGCAACAGAAGGTGTTGCAGCTGGTCGTCCACTACTTCAAACTGCAGAACAAGCTTGCGAAACAATTCTTACTTTATCTGGCGTATCGAATGGCGAAATCGCAGTTGCAGGATTCCGCGAATTAGAGAAGCGCACCGGCCAACGAATGGCAGATTTAGCAGAAGATAATGAAGGCAAATTAATCACCTTTGCCGATACTCAATCACGTCCGCAAGGTGTGATTACTTCATGGGAGTGGTCAGGAAGTGAACACGGCGGTCGTCGATACTCTCCGTTCACAATCAACGTGGAACGTTTGAAGCCTTGGCATACATTGACGGGGCGTCAACATTTCTTCCTGGATCACCAGTGGATGTCGGAGATTGGCGAACAGATGCCGATCTTCCGACCTCCATTGAATTTATCTGCGTTATCTAATTATCCAAAAGTTGGACATCAAGATGAACTTGGTATTGCCGTTCGTTACTTAACTCCGCATTCAAAGTGGTCGATTCACTCTGAATACCAAGATAACTTCTTTATGTTGGCGCTTTCTCGTGGCGGACCAGACATCTGGATGTCGGTGCAAGATGCCGAAAAGATTGGCGTTAAAGATAATGATTGGATCGAAGCGGTAAATCGCAACGGTGTGGTCGTAGCTCGCGCCGTTGTTTCACACCGTATGCCAGAAGGTTTGGTCTATATGTATCACGCGAAAGATCGCACTATTGATGTTCCGCGATCTGAATCAACCGGAAAGCGCGGCGGTATTCATAATTCATTAACCAGATTGCTCTTAAAACCATCGCATTTAATCGGCGGATATGCGCAATTCTCTTATGGATTTAATTACTACGGCCCAACCGGAAATCAGCGTGATGAAATCACAGTAATTCGTCGCCGTTCACAGGAGGTTACTTACTAATGAGAGTCATGGCCCAAATTGGAATGGTGATGAACCTAGATAAGTGCATCGGTTGCCACACCTGTTCCGTTACTTGCAAACAGACTTGGACCAATCGCCAAGGCGTTGAATACGTCTGGTTTAACAACGTTGAAACTCGCCCCGGCGTTGGCTATCCACGTACCTATGAGAACCAAGAGCAGTGGCAAGGTGGCTGGGAGTTAAAGAAGAATGGAAAGTTAAAGTTGAAATCTGGCGGACGTTTCAATCGTTTAGCCAAGATCTTTAGCAATCCGAAACTTCCAGGTCTTGATGATTATTACGAGCCATGGA
>JALRDT010000160.1 GCA_023262125.1 Candidatus Nanopelagicaceae bacterium
CCAATTAGCGCCCCAAAAAAAGGTATTAATGGCAGAGTGAAGAGTGCAACAAAAGCACTTAGCGGATCATTAAAAAACAAAATTAATATTAACAATGCAGGAACAAATATTGAAAAGAGTAATTGCGGTATAAATCTTCCATAATAAATATCGATTGAATTCAAACCTTTGGTGAGCAGATTGCTCATAGCAGCTGGTGAAAACTGCCTTAGACCATAAGAATTAGCTGTGGCACGATTACGTAATTGATGTTTGGCTTTAAGGGCTTGGTTCGAAGTCCAATTTTCGAAACCTGCAAGGAAAAGGGATTTGAAAATCCATAATGATATTAAATAATAAATTTGCGGATAGATGTGTTCTTGATTAATTACTTTGATAATTAAATCAGCAATTAGCCACGCGTTGAATATTAAAAGAGCGGACCAAAACTGCGCAGCAAAACATGAAGCCAGAAAAAGATAACGGCTGCTACCTTTAAGTAGCAGCCGTATATCTATTTTCACAGAGGCAATTTATCGCCATCCAGGACCCCACGCTCGGGATGTGCGATTTGACTTGCGCTTACTCGTTTGCGGAAGACCCAGTAAGTCCAACCTTGATAAATCAGAACTAGCGGAGTCATGATTACCGCAACCACGGTCATTACTTTTAACGTGTATTCGGTACTAGATGCATTAGTTATAGTCAGATCAAATTTTGAACTGATTGAACTTGGCATGACTCTTGGATAAAGCGCATAAAAGAGGTCACTTACAAAACTTACGATAGCAAGTGAAGAGAAGATGAAGGCCCATCCCTCGCGACCTCTTAAATTCATTCCAAGTGCAGTTAGCCAAAAAATCGCAACTAAAGCAGATAAAACCAATACGATGGTTTTCTTTTCTGGCAGAGAAATTATGGTCCAAACTAGGTATGCCACTGCGGCCACCGCTGCGATTAATCCGTATCTAGTAGCGAGGGCGCGAGACTTTTTGCGGATGTCGCCAGCTGTCTTTAGCGATAGGAAGATTGCCCCGTGGGTTAAGAAAACCGTTAACGTCACAATTCCGCCTAGCAGTGAATATGGATTTAGAAGATTGAAAAAGCCACCTGTGTATTCAAGATGACCATTTATCTCTTCGATTGGAACACCTCGAACAATGTTGCTAAAGGCAACACCCCAAAGCAGGGCAGGAATTGCGCTTGCAACAACAATTGCGATGTCCCAACGTTGGCGCCATTCAGCTTTTCCATACTTGCTTCGATATTCAAATGCTACGCCTCTAACAATTAACCCAACCAAGATTAAAAATAGGGGTAAATAAAAACCACTAAATAAAGTTGCGTACCACTCAGGGAAGGCTGCAAAAGTCGCACCACCTGCTACTAATAGCCAAACTTCATTACCGTCCCAGACTGGCCCAAGAGTAGTAAGAACTGCACGTCGATCGGCTTCGTTAGAAGAAACCTGCGGAAGTAACATCCCAACTCCAAAGTCGAACCCTTCAAGAATGAAGTAACCAATCCAAAGTACTGCTATTAGCAGAAACCAAATTGTTTGTAGATCCATTTTCGCCTCCTCCTTAGTAACTCATAGCCAATGGCTTGTCACTTGAACCGCCAATTTCTGTTGGCTCGTGATATGTAACTGACTCATCTGGTCCAAGTTTGATTGCACGAATCATCAATTTAACTTCTACGGCAGCAAGTAATCCATAAAGTGCGATGTAGCCAATCAATGTAATCCATAGTGCAACCACGCCGACTTGTGGACTGACGCCATCAGAAGTCTTAATTAATCCAAATACCGCCCATGGCTGGCGTGCTGTTTCTGTAAATATCCAGCCGAAAGAATTTGCAAGTAGCGGCAAGAATGGCATCCAGATCATTGCCGGAGCAAACCATTTTGCAGTTGGAACAGTTCCACGGCGACGTATTTGCCAAAGTGTCATCAATGCAAAGAACGCTGCAATTGCGCCAAAGCCAATCATTAGTCGGAAACCCCAATACGCCATTGGAATATTCGGTTTGTAATTGCCAGGGCCGTACTGTTCAACATATTTCGCTTGCAGATCATTTATTCCCTCAACTGTCCCGTCAAAACTTCCCGTGGACATAAAGGAAAGGAAATTAGGCACTCCAATTTCAAATATAGATTTAGAACCATCCAATGTTCCAATTGTTAGCAATGAAAATGGTGCTGAACTTGTTGTGTCATAAAGAGCTTCAGCCGCCGCCATCTTCATTGGCTGCTGTGCTGTCATCACGCGTGCAGACCAGTCTCCAGATACTCCTACTCAGCGGGCCAGGCGAGTCCCCGGAGCTCGAAAAGGCTAGGGAGAAAGCTTTATCAACCCTCGCTCCTTTCTCCCTTTCTGTAGATGACGTTCAGAGCATCAATCTGGGTGGTCGTCTCATTTTGGCT
>JALRDT010000053.1 GCA_023262125.1 Candidatus Nanopelagicaceae bacterium
ATTTTTGGCAGGGCCTTCATTAGGTAGTTCATGTACAAAATCCGAAATGGCTTCCAAGTCGGCTGGCTAAATTCGCAGACCACCAATTTTCCACCTGGCTTGGTCACTTTCAACATCTCTGCGAGCGCCTTATCGAAATCAACAGTATTTCGAAGTCCAAAAGAGATTGTCACAACATCGAAACGCTTTGCTTCAAAGGGAAGGTTAAGTGCATCTGCTTTTGTGAAAGGTAAATGTGGATGGCGCTTTCGGCCTGCTTCTAACATGCCGTCGGAAAAATCAGCGGGAATTACCTTTGCGCCTGCTTGTGCCAATGGAACTGAAGAAGAACCAGTGCCGGCAGCTAAATCTAAAATTTCCATGCCTGCTTTGGGTCCGATGATTGCAGTGGTTTTTCTTCGCCAAGATTTTGTTTGGCCCAAACTCAAAAGATCATTTACTAAGTCATAGCGCTTTGCAACGCCATCGAACATCGCAGCGACTTCATCTGGATTCTTATCCATATTTGCGCGTGACATGGAGCCCATTCTGCCCTATTTTTTACTGTTTCACTTCACGCTATACACTTTCTAAATGTCCCCAGTTACACCTTCAAACCTTTCAGCAACGGTTTTACCTAGAACATCTGCGATTTCTAAAGGGTTACTTATTTTCGGTGGCGCGCTATTTCTTGCAGCGCTCGCACAGGTAGCAATCCCGGTTCCAGGCTCACCAGTACCAGTTACTGGACAGACACTTGGTGTGCTCTTGCTTGCAACTGCTTATGGTGCAAATTTAGGTGCTTCGACATTTACGCTTTATTTATTAATCGGGCTTGCTGGCGCTCCAGTATTTGCAAATCAAGGTCACGGACTTGAAAGATTAATAGGACCAACTGGTGGTTATTTAGTAGGTATGTTGATCGCCTCCTGGGTACTTGGCGCACTTGCCGGACGTAAATGGGATCAACGCTTTTTATCAGCAATAACAACTATGTTTATTGGCAATATCATCATCTTTACCTTCGGGCTAATTTGGTTGCACGAATACACTGGTAAAGATTGGGCTTGGACATTTGGCGCTGGACTTACACCATTTATTTTCGGTGAAATTCTAAAGATTGTTATTGCTGGCACTTCACTCCCTGCACTTTGGAAGGTTGTTGGTCGCTCAAATTAGTACTCTTGTAAATACCTACAGATTAGGGGCGCATCTTCCATTATTGGAATTACTACCTGATCAAAATCCTTATACCTGGGTTAGAAATGGTGAAGGTTTAGTTGGTTGGGGTATATACGCATCTACTACCGTTAAAGGTCCAAATCGATTTGAGGATGCCAGGAATTGGTGGCATAAACATTTAGATTCATTTGAAATCAACAATGAAGTTCATGGGCCCGGAACTGGCCCAGTTATATTTACCTCTTTCTCTTTTGATGAAAATGAAGAGAGCGAATTAGTAATCCCAGAAGTGGTAGTGGGTACACGTAATCAATCAACATGGATTACTTGGTTTGGAAAAAGTCACCAACCAAAATTAATTGAGAGAGCAGTTGCTAATTCGATTCCTAAAATTAAATGGCGTGAGAGCGATATTGAGAGTTGGAAAGCCAAAGTTCTTACTGCAGTCTCAGAAATTCAAGAAGATTCGCTAGACAAAGTGGTTTTAGCCCGCGAAATCATTGCGGATGCTGAGAGCGAAATTGATGTTCGTTCAGTACTTCGAAACCTCGCCCATGAGTATCCAGGTACTTGGGTTTACTCAAATAATGGCTTAATAGGGGCAACTCCTGAGCTACTGATTCGCCTTAATAATTCAATGGTAGTTTCGCGAGTGCTCGCGGGAACCATCAGCAAAACCGGCGATGATGATAAAGATTTGGCCCTAGCCGCTTCATTAGCCCGATCCTCTAAAGATCTAGAAGAGCACGAATACGCGGTGCGATCCGTGGCAGATGCGCTGGCGCCATTTTGTTCATCTACAAATGTGCCTGATGCGCCATTTGTTTTGCATCTATCAAATGTTATGCACTTGGCTACCGATGTAACAGGAGCCATTAAGAATACGCATAAAGTGGTGGACATCTTCTCTTTAATTTCTAAATTGCATCCTTCTGCTGCAGTTTGTGGCACACCTACATCTAAAGCTGCGGAATTGATTAAGCGAATTGAAGGTATCAATCGAAGACGTTATGCCGGGCCAATTGGTTGGATTGACGCTAAAGGAGATGGCGAGTTAGGCATTGCGCTTCGTTGTGGTTATATAAACGGAAAAGAAATTCATGCTTTCGCTGGATGCGGAATTGTTGCTGGTTCGGATGCAAATAGAGAAGTTGCAGAGAGCCAAGCTAAATTCCTACCGATAATTAACGCGCTTAGCTAATTCCTTTATTAAAGCTGCATTACTTTCGCGATCTGGCATTTGCAAAATAGCAATCTCAAATTTAGTTGGTGGAGACATAAATGCTTTTAAACTCTTCAAATCATTTATCTCTGTTACAGGTACATCGAATGCTTTGACAATTTCAAATAAATCACGGCCATGCGGAGTACCAAATATTTTTTCAAAGCCTTCAACACCTGCTTGAGGTAATGTTGAAAAAATCCCTCCACCATCATTATTAATAACCAAGAACTTTAATTTGATTTTTTCTTGATTAACTAAAGCTGTTAAATCATGCAAAAATGCTAAGTCGCCAACTATCGCAAAGGCACAATCGCGTTTGCTAGCTATGCCCAAAGCCGTAGAAAGATTGCCATCAATGCCAGCTAAACCACGATTAGCAAATACCTCTACCCCAGTTCTAGGCGATGCAAAAGCTTCTAAATCTCTAATTGGACGTGAAGATGCAACATATAAAGACGAACCATTCGGAAGATTCTCAGCAATACATTGAGCTGCAGCCGGTTCGCTCCAGCCATCAATCATTATTAAATCGCTACTCAGATTCCATTTCTCTGCACTTCCAATAATTTGTGGAATATTGCTAAAAATCTTCGTCGCCGAACGTTTTGGATCAACTTTTGATGCACGTGGATCAATTACAAAAACTGACTTTGCTTTTGAAATTAATGTGTTAGTACTTCTAGATAATGTAGTTCTGCCAACTACAACTACCCAATCAACTTCTAGTTTTCCACTAAATAGCGAAGCGTGAGCTACTGCTTTTGGGTACGAAAGTGGATTCTCTGAAATAACTGGAACTCCTAATGAATCTGTAAATTCAGAAACATCTATTCCATCATGTCCAACTACAACTAAACCTTTACCTGCGGGGACTTCAAAGTTTTCTACTTTTGCATCTTCTTCATGCAATTCTTTGACAGAAAGATTACTTAGCCAATCGTTTTTTATTTCAGAAAGTAATGGCTCATCAAATTCTAAATTAATATGAGTTGGTCCCAATTTATGCAATTGATAATTATCTCCATTAAAGAATCGTCCACAATTAAAAAGATTAATTTGATTGGTTGTTTGGTTGGCACCGGTTTGACGTAATCGGGCTGGACGATCCGCACTTAAAACAATTAATGGAAGATCTGAATGATGTGCCTCTAAGAATGCAGGATAGTAATTTGCTACCGCCGTTCCGCTAGTGCAGACAACTGCTACAGGTGTTCTAGTTGCCTTGATGATGCCCAATGCAAAGAACGCGGCAGTTCTCTCATCGATTCGCACATGTAATTTGATTAAACCTCGGCGCTCAGCTTCATAAAGCGCTATTGATAAAGGGGCATTTCGAGATCCTGGACTTAAAACAAATTCAGTAATTCCATGCTCTATAAAGTCACGGATAACTTTTTGCGCTAATTCCGTGCTTGCCATACTTCAAAACTATCGCGAATTCGATTTTTCCACCAAGTGATGCGCTCAGGTGCAGCTTGAAAATTTAACATTCCAGTTGGATGGACTTCAGATACCCTCATGCGACCTGCAATTATCGGTAGTTCAGCAACATCATTTGAAAGCAACTTTCCAGTTGCCAGCCCACATGCGTAATTTAGTTGCGGCAAAGAAGCTGCCAATCTAATTCCCTGAGAAATACCAACTGCAGATTCCAGCGCGCTGGAAACTACAGTCGGTAAATTGTGATGTTTTGCAATTTCTAATGAACGGGCGATTCCTCCTAGAGGAGAAACTTTTAACATCAAAATATCAACGGCACCTTGCAGATCTACTGAAAATGGATCTTTTGCTTTTCGAATTACCTCATCTCCTGCTACCGGTATTGGTAACTTTAATTCTCTAAGTTCCTCTAAAGTTGCCACTGGTTGTTCGATATATTCAAATCTTTCGATACCAAATCTCTCGATAATTCGTGCAATTGAATCTTCGGCTTGTTTAACGGACCAGCCACCATTTACATCTAATCTAATCTTAAAATCTTCATAAAAATTAATGGCATTTTGAATCCGGTTTATATCTGCTTCTAAATTATCTCCGACTTTTATTTTTACTACTTTCGCACCTGGATACCAGTTCAAAATCCTTTCAACATCTATTTCAGAATCTACTGCAGGCAAGGTTGCATTAATTTCAATTTCATCGCGTTGTAATTTTGGCAATTCCCCAAAGGCTGCTTCAATGCCAGCGCCAAGCCAATATGAAGCTTCCTCTTTCTCGTATTCAAGAAAAGGTGAAAATTCGCCCCATCCATTTGGACCTTTAAATAGCGCAACTTCGCGTTTAGTTACTGAACGAAAATTGGTGCGCGTAGGCAGAGATAGCACCTGCAAAGTTGCAAGTATTTCGTTAAGCATTACGGACGCTTTGGAAATTTTCCGAAGTCTGGCTTGCGCTTCTCTTTGTAGGCATCGCGTCCTTCTTGCCCCTCTTCTGTCATGTAAAAGAGCAATGTGGCATCGCCTGCCAATTGTTGAACTCCGGCTAAACCATCATCGGCAGCGTTTAACCCCGCCTTTAAAAGTCTTATTGCTAATGGTGAGTTTTGAAGCATCTCTCTTGCCCACTGAACTGTTTCAGCTTCTAGTTCTTTAAGTGGCACAACTGTATTTACAAGACCCATATCTAAAGCTTCTTTGGCATCGTATTGACGCGTTAGGAACCAAATCTCTCGAGCTTTTTTCTGACCGACATGTCTTGCTAGCAATCCTGCACCATATCCACCATCAAAAGATCCAACCATCGGTCCTGTCTGTCCAAATTTTGCATTCTCTGCCGCAATTGTTAAATCACAAACAACATGCAGCACATGTCCTCCGCCAATTGCCCATCCTGCAACCATTGCAATTACAGGTTTTGGCATTCTGCGAATTTGTATTTGCAAATCTAAAACATTTAATCGTCCGATTCCTTTTGAACCGACAGAATCATCTCCGATATATCCATCATCGCCACGGACATTAATATCGCCACCCGAACAGAATGCTTCATCGCCTGCGCCGGTAAAAATTACTACACCAATTTTTTCATCATCACGGGCAATATCAAATGCTTCTTTTAATTCGATAATGGTCTGTGGGCGAAATGCATTTCTAACTTCTGGGCGATTAATCGTGATTTTGGCAATGCCTTCCGCAGTTTCATATCGAATATCCTGGAAATTGCGCTTACTTCCCTCATCAATCCAATTAGGAATCTGACGACTTGGGAATTCACGCTTGATTGGCTTGCTCATGCGCCTTAGCCTACGGGGGTCATGGAAACCAGTGCAAAGTCGGGCGTATTCAAATACGAACATTCGTGGTCGATTCCACAAACTTTTGAGAATTTGGCTACGGCGCTAGCACAAGGCTGGGATGTCTCTATTTCTACTAGTGGATCAACGGGTGCGCCTAAAGAAATTCTGATTCCAGCAAGCGCCATGATTTTTAGCGCAAGAAATTCAAACTTATTTCTTGGAGCAAAGCCTGGCGATCGCTGGTCGCTTTTACTTTCACCAGAACATACTGCGGGTATCAATGTATTGGTTCGTTCAATCGAATTAGGAACCGCGCCAGTTACCGAAAAAGAGAGCGCTGATTTCACTGCGATTGTTCCCACTCAATTATTTAGAGCTTTAAATGGTGATGAGCAATTACTAAAACATCTGCAGGGCTGTAAAGCTGTTTTAGTCGGTGGCGCTCACGCAGATGAAAAACTTTTAGCGCAAGCCAACAAATTCGGTATTAATTGCGTTACCACTTACGGGATGACGGAAACTTCAGGTGGCTGTGTTTATAACGGAGAACCATTGCCTGGTGTTGAAATCCGAATTGGTGAAACCATTGAGATTAAAGGACCGATGTTGGCGAAAGTTCCACTAACAGATGGTTACTTTGCCACCAGCGACCTCGGAAAAATTGAAAATGGAAAATTAATCATTCTTGGTAGAGCAGACGATGTAATAAATAGCGGCGGCAAGAAGGTTTCTTTAAGTAAAGTTGAAAAGGCACTTGGTGATCAATTTGCCGCTTTTGGATCTGAAAATAGCGAATGGGGATCTGCGCTAAATATCGCCACCACAAGTCAAACTGCTGATGAGGAAATTCAATTAATTCTTTCAGTTAAGTTTGGCGTCAAAGCACTAAATATCTTCAGGATTAAAGAAATTCCAAGAACTGCGCTTGAAAAAATCGATCGCCAAGCGCTTGGTAAATTAATCTCCTCATGAACAAATGGCTTATTGGCGCAAGACTTCGCACCCTTCCTGCAGCAATCGCACCTGTATTAGTTGCTGTAGCAATAGCACTTCCTGAATTAAATTTATTAAATGCGCTACTCTGCCTAGTTGTCGGTTTATCGCTTCAAATCGCTGTTAATTTTGCTAATGATTATTCAGATGGAATTAAAGGCACCGATTTAGATCGAGTTGGACCAACTCGGCTAGTCGCAAGTGGCATGGCAAGTGCCGAAGAGGTCAAAAAAGCAGCCCTAACTTTCTTCGTAATTGGTGGATTGGCTGGTTATTTATTAGCCACCCGCACTTCGTATTGGTTTATCGCAATTGGGGCCGCCGCGATTATCTCTGCCTGGCGTTACACCGGCGGCAAAAATCCATATGGGTATAGAGGCCTAGGCGAAATTTATGTTTTTATTTTCTTTGGCTTAGTCGCCACACTCGGTACTTACTATAGCCAGACAGGCGAAATCTCGATTGAGGCGATCATGGCCGCGATTTCAAATGGTGCAGTCTCTTGTGCGCTTTTGGCTGTAAATAACATCAGAGATATCGAAGGCGATACCCGAGCAGGTAAGCGAACTTTGGCGGTTCGACTAGGCGATACCCGAGCTCGCCGTTTCTATATGCTCCTAATCTTTGTTGCGATTTTCACGGGTTTTACAGTCACAATTTTTTCAGCTCTGGCAATATTTCCAGCAATGCGGTTGTTAAACCAGATACAGTTTAAAAAAGGCAAGGAGCTAATTGAAGTGCTCGGATTTACGGGTAAGTTTCAACTTATTCTTGCAGCCCTCCTATCAATTGGAACGTTGGTGATGAATTAATGGGTCGAATTTTGATGTATGTATTGCCGATTGCATTAACTATCTATGCAATTGCAGATATTGCACGAACCGATGAATCAAGAATTAAATTACTTCCAAAATGGGGTTGGTTTTTAATCGCGATATTTGTCTCTGTAATTGGCCCTATTGCATGGTTGATTGCCGGGAAAACAAGATACCGTAAACCGCCAAAAGGTAGAGGTCCAAAGGGTCCGGATGATGACCCCGATTTTCTAAAGGGACTTTAATACTGGAATTAGTTGGCTTGCCCAAGCGTCATATCCATCTTCATTTAGATGAACATCAAAGCCGTCTTCCAATAAATACTTTGGATTTAAGAATTTATCTTTAGATAGTGTTGGCCAGATATCTAGATGAATAACTTGATCACTAAAATATTTAGAGATAATTCTGTTTGCAGTATCAATTCTTGTTGTGAATTCCAGCCCTCTTGGGAGAATCGAGTTTACGACCAATTTAACTTTGGGTAGTGCAGCAGTTATCTCCTGAATAATTGTATTAACTCTCTGTCCGACCTCTTCTCCAGCCCGATCTAGTAAAACATTTCCAAAATCATTGGTACCAATCAATAATGAAATAATTTGCGGCTCTATTTCAACAATTTCAGGAAGCTGAACCAAAACGTCATCGGTTGAGTAGCCAGGTACTGCAATATTATTTACTTCAGCGAAATAAATTCGCTTTGACCAATCGGTTCCATGCGTGATGCTATCGCCAACAAAAAGAATCCTGGAACGCTTAGTCATTATGATTTAAAGTCCCGAGTAAGTGTGCTTGCCTGTTCCCCAGATATTTACGTAAACATAATTAAAGATAAATGTTGAGCCTGCAATTAGGCATAGCCATGCTGCTTTACGTCCGCGCCAACCTACTGTTACACGTGCATGTAAATAAGCGGCATATGCAACCCAAGTAATAAATGCCCAAGTTTCTTTTGGATCCCAACCCCAGTAACGACCCCATGCATGTTCGGCCCATATCGCACCTGCGATAACTGAAAATGTCCAAAGTGGGAATACAAATGCAACTAAACGATAAGCAAGTTGATCTAAGGTTTCTAGATCTGGCAAACGCTTTGCCCAAGGGTTACGGCCACCACGCTTTTCAACGGAATCAAGCCATAGATACATTCCTGAAATTACATTTGCTAAGAAGAAAACACCGCCAGAAATAATCGCTGCAGAAACATGGATTACTAACCAAGTTGATTTCAAAGCGGGAACTAACGGTGCACTTGGTCGATATAGAAGCGTAACTGCAGTACCTAAAACTAAAAGTACAAAAATTGAAACTGGCAGACCTAACCAACGTAGATCGTATTTACGCAAAGTTAATAAATAAGCTACTGAGAAAGCAAGCGCACCGGTGATTGAGAATTCATACATGTTGCTCCAAGGAACTCTGCTTGCCGAGATTCCGCGAGCTACCACACCACCAAAAAGTATTACGGTTCCTAAAATCATAAGCGCAGTTGCAATTCGAGCAGCTTTTTCAGTTTTGGTGTAATCCAAAGTTTTAGTTAGCAAATTGCCAGTTGAATTTTCTGCAGCTTCAGGATTACGAAGTGACCAAGCAGTTTGAAATGCATGCGCCAAGAAAGCCAAGGTGAAAACTGCCATACTTGAATAAACTAAATCATTAGAAAGGTATGCCCAATCCTTTGCGTTCACTTTAGCTCCTTAACTATTCTTTCAATCTCTGCTTCTAATCCTGGCGCTGCATTCTTTGCTAAACCTGCTATTTCTAACGTTTCACTTTTTCGCCTAATCCAAATACGACGATGACGGGTAAATAGCGAAGCTAATAATCCTAGAATCGCCAAAATTCCACCAATTAGAGCAAGTTGCTTTCCAGGATCTCTCACAATATTTAAGTTGACCCAAGGCACGTAACCTTCAAAAGTGATGGAGCCAACTTCAAAATCATAGCTTTCACCGATTTTTAGAGACTTTAAGCCAACTTGTTTCATCTTGATTGTATTTAATTGTGAACTCAGAATCACAATTGTCGCAAGTATGATGAACATTCATTTAGTTACACCATGAAGATTTCTTTTCGCCATGATAAGGTCTTGCGTGACCGTTGGCAATTAAC